>DASWYX010000041.1:0-5788 GCA_036404755.1 Pseudoduganella sp. | reverse complement strand
TCGCGCCGTTCGTGGCCGTGGCGGGCAACCCGACCACGCTGCTGAACCTGGTGGACGCCACGCTGCTGCAAGGCCGCATGTCGCCCTCGGCGCGCGCCGCCATCGGCGACACCGTCAGCCGCACCACCGACCTGAAACAGCGCGCCATTACCGCGCTGTACCTGACCGCGATCACGGCCGAATTCGCCGTACAGCAGTGAAGAGGAATACTACGATGAGCAAATCTACGATGTCGCGCCGCGGTTTCCTCGGCGCCAGTGCGCAGCTGGGCATGCTGGGCACCATGTCCGCCCTCGGCCTGCTGGGCATGCCGCGCGCCGCCAAGGCGGCGCCGGTGTCCGACTACAAGGCCCTGGTCTGCGTCTACCTGTTCGGCGGCAACGACGGCAACAATATGATCGTGCCGCTGGATTCGGCCCACTACTCCGCCTATAACGCGATCCGCGGCGGCCAGGGGCTGGCGCTGTCGGTCAACGCGAAGACGCTGCTGGCTGAGCGCAGCGCGCGCACGTCCACCGGCGTGGACCAGCCTTTCGCCTTCCACTACGGCATGCCGGAAATCGACGCGCTGTACGGCCAGGGCATGGTCGCGGGCCTGCTCAATGTGGGCAACCTGCGCAAGCCGCTGACCAAGTCCGAGTACCAGTCCGGCGCCGGCGTGCCGCCGCAGCTGTTCTCGCATCCGGACCAGAATGTGCAGAACCAGGCGGGCACGCCGTCCGCCGCCGGCACGGGCTGGGGCGGACGCCTGGTCGATGCGCTGGGCAATGGCGGGCACCTCGATGCGGTGTCGGTCGGCGCGGGCGGCCTGTTCGTGGAGGGCATGTCCAACCACGGCAACCTGCTGCCGGGGAATGGACAGCTCGATCTGGCGGGCATGAACTTCTGGCCGCAGTCGGAAGCCGACACGCGCCGCGCGGCGCTGCTGCAGCTGCTGTCCGCCCAGAACCCGAACGTGATTGCGGAAGCGGCCAACAAGTCGCTGCTGAATGGCATGGACCTGGTGAAGGACCTGAAGGCTGCCAACACCGGTTCACCCTTGTCCACCGTGTTCCCGGGCTATTCGCTGGCGCAGCAGCTGAAGACCGTGGCCCAGCTGATTCGCCTGCGCTCCACGCAGGGGCCGGGCCGCCAGGTGTACTTCGTGTCGCTGGGCGGCTTCGATACCCACGGCGGACAGGCTTACCAGCAGTTCGACATGCTGCGCCAGGTGTCGCAATCGATCGCCGCCTTCCAGCAGGCGCTGAACGAGATCCACGCGGAGCAGATGGTGACGACATTTACCATGTCGGACTTCGGCCGCTCGCTGCAACCGAACAGCGGTGGCACCGATCACGGCTGGGGCAACCATCACCTGATCATCGGCGCGGGCGTGAAGGGCGGCCTGTATGGCTCCTTCCCCGACTTCGTCCTCGGCGGCAAGGATGACGCGACCGGCCGCGGCGTCTGGATTCCCCAGATCTCGAACCAGCAGTACGGCGCCACCCTCGGCCGCTGGTTCGGCGCCGAACCGGATCTGCTCGAGAACCAGGTGTTCAAGAACGAGCTGTCCAACTTCAGCGTGAAGGACGTCGGCTTCATGGTCTGACGCCGTCTCCACGGCGGGCCCATGCCCCGCCCTACAGCCTGACGGATCCACGCCGAGCCCCGAAGGGACTGTAGGGCGGATCATTGAGCCGCCGTCTATGCACCGCCACTTGATCAATTCGAAGAGGAAACGTATGCCCGCCCGTCTTGCAGCCACTATCCTGTCCCTGCTCCTGCTCGCCATCGACACCTGCGCGCTGGCCGCACCGACCCCGGCCTCCGACGCGCTCCCCACCATCACCCGCCGCGGCCCCGGCGACCCCAGCTGCGCCCGCCCCGTCTACCCCGAGTCCTCCCTGCGCAACAATGAACAAGGCCGCGTCGTGCTCTCTTACCTGATCGGCCTCGACGGCTCGCTCCTCGACGGCAAGATCGCCCGCTCCTCCGGCCACCCCGACCTCGACCGCGCCGCCTACGTCGCCCTCTCCAAATGCCTTTACCGCATGCCCGACGGTGCGCAGGAACCGCGCTGGATGAGCGCGACCTATGTCTGGACTCTCAGCCAATAAGCGGGCAAACGCGCAGCCTGCCACGCTGGCGCGGTGACGGCGGGCGGCGTTATTCGCGATGGAAATGACCAGCATTCCAAGAATAAATTTTCAATATATGCTGCGGCGCACTATAGTCGAATCGTACCCGGGACGTTTCGAACCCAACCTATTGGAGCCCATCATGATCGCCAAACTGCAACTTATTGCTATCGCCTCTGTCCTGTCGCTGACTACGTTCGCCGCCAACGCCGCCGAACCGTCGATGCGGACGAAACTGGTCAACTGCGGCGTTCCTCACTACCCGAAGGCTTGGGTGGAAGACGAGGTACAGGGTACCGTCCGCCTGGCCGTGCTGGTCGGGGCCGACGGTTCGGTGAAGGACGCAAAAGTGGTCGAATCCAGTGGCCGCCGCGCGCTGGACAAGGCTTCGCTGCGCGCCGGCGCCACCTGCAAGGCAGCTTCGAAAGATAGCGACAACGTAGCCGGTTGGACCACCGTGCAATACAAATGGGTCGTTAATTGATGTCGCAGCCGCCGCTGCTGGCGTGCCCCTCGCCAGCAGCCTGGTTTCAGCTCAACGACAGGGCATCATGAGTTCGCCTCCGGCGCAACCCAGACCAGGTTCCACAAATGGCCATCGATGTCCTCGAAACCCTGGTCATACATGAATCCATGGTCCTCTGGCGGATGCGGCGTGCGGCCACCGGCAGCAACCGCCTGGGCGATGAGGGCGTCGACCTCCTCCCGGCTATCGCAGTTCAGGCAGATGACCATTTCATTGGCCTCCTTCGCCTGCACGACAGGCTTGTTGATCAGGGACTTGAAGAAAGGCTCGGTCGTCAGCATGGCCTGAATGGTGTCGCCGACAATGTTCATGAATGCAGCGTTCTCGCCACTGAACCGGTCATTGAAAGTAAAACCGAGCGCCGAAAAGAAGGCTTTTGACTTGTCCAGGTCCTTCACCGGCAAGTTGAGGATGATCTGTTTTTTCATAGCGTTTCCCTGGTTAAGGTGGAATGGCCAATCGGTGCTTCATCCACACGACGGATCACGGCGCGCAAAATCGACACGCTTTCGAAAAACTTTTGGCTGGGCTGGCCCCGCGAATGGGCGCAAGACGGCCGGCCGCTATCCCTGCTGACCCGCATCCTCCGGCTCCTTCGGCGGATAGGTGATGCGCAAGCCCTCGACATGGGCGAAAGGCGTCAGCTTGTGCGGCCGCCGTTGGCGGGCATCGATGATGTCGTCAACGCGCACGCCGCGCACCAGCAAGGCGTCGGCCACGAGGGAGCGGTGGCAGCGCCACGGTACGGCTTCGGCGCACATCAGGGCGCAGCACTTGCTGCGGCCAAGCTCCACGACCGTCTCGACATTGGCCGCAAACTCGTCGGTCTGCATGTAGTCGGCGTAACCGCGAAACGAGAGATTGCGCCAGCCGGCATTGGGCGAGTCCTTGAGCGGACGGCGCAAACCGCCAAGCCCGCGCAGATAGCGGTATTCGATGCCGGCCTCCGCCAGCGAGGCGGAGAGCTGGTCCTGGCCGAACTGCGGGTTGTGGCGCGATTTCGGGACCGTGCGGATGTCGAGCAGGCAGCTGACGCCGTTCTGGCGCAGCAGCGCGATGAAGTCCTCGATCGTACGGTTCGAATGGCCGATGGTGCAGACGAGTTCCATCCGCACATTCTGGCATGGACGCGCGCCCGGCAGCGCACCGTCAGCGCACCGTCAATGCATGCAAGACGCCTCAGCGGCGCATCGTAAAGTTCACGCGGAAGGGAAACTCCTGCGCGCAGGGCTGGCCGTGGCAAAGCGCCGGCTTGAACTTCTCCTGCATCAGCAGGTAGGACACGGAACGCGTCAGCTCATCGTCCGGCGACTTGTAGACAGTCACCGTTTGCGCGAGTCCATCGGGGCCCACGAGGAGAGCCAGATCGAGCATGCCGCGTGCATCCAGCTTGCGGTTCAGGACTTCGATCTTGCGATACAGGGACTTGAAGCCGTGCAGCGGATATGGCGGTTCGTCGTCCTCCGCCATGCTCTCGTAGATGGCGCGGAACCGCGCCTTATCCTCGGCGGAGAGGTCGGCGTAGGCCTTGTCGAAAGGCAGGGTGCCGATCGCGGCATCGCGCTTGATCAGCGTGCCGGTCCGCGCTTCGGCGGTTTTCAGATGATATTCGTCGGCCTGGGCCGCGGTGGCGAGGGACAGTGTAAGCAGCAGTGCGGCGAGGCGCATGAAAAAGGCCCTTCATAAAGTTATGAAAGGCCTAATTATAAATGCACCAACATTGCGCTGGCGCAACTTGCGGGATTAAAGCTTGATGAAATTCTCGCGGTAGTACTTCAGCTCTTCGATGGACTCGACGATGTCCGCCAGCGCCGTATGCTTCTGCGCCTTCTTGAAGCCGGCCACCATTTCCGGCTTCCAGCGGCGGCCCAGCTCCTTCAGCGTGGACACGTCGATATTCCGGTAGTGGAAGAATGCCTCCAGCTTCGGCATGTACTTGACCATGAAACGGCGGTCCTGGCCGATGGTATTGCCGCACATCGGCGATTTGCCGTTCGGTACCCACTGCTTCATGAACGCGATCAGTTCAGCCTCGGCCTGCTGTTCGCTCACGGTGGACGCTTTCACGCGGTCGATCAGGCCGGAACGGCCGTGCGTGCCCTTGTTCCAGGCATCCATCTTGTCCAGGGTTTCGTCGGTCTGGTGGATGGCAAAGACCGGGCCCTCGGCCAGCACGTTCAGGTGCATGTCCGTCACCACAATTGCCACTTCGATAATACGGTCCGTTTCCGGCTCCAGGCCGGTCATCTCCATATCAACCCACACCAGGTTCATTTCGTTCGGACGCGGGGCAGCAACCTTGGCTTCAGCCTGTTCAGTGCTTGCTGGGGTATCGTTCGCTTGTGACATAATTCTCTCTAGCCAAATTAATCCGCCATTTTCTCACAGGCACAGAATGTATTCACACGCGTTTTCGATTTTGTTTGTAGCTTTCCTGGTCGCGACACTGCTGGTCCGCTTCTGGCTGGCCTCGCGCCACATCCGGCATGTGCTGGCGCACCGCGCGGCCGTGCCGGCCGAATTCGCGGAAAAAATTCCCCTGCACGCCCACCAGAAGGCCGCCGACTACACGGTGGCGCGCACTAAGTTCGGCCTGGTGTCCATGCTGGTCAGCACGGTATCGCTGATCGGCTTCACCCTGCTGGGCGGCCTGCAGTGGCTGAACGCCACCATTTTCAACGCCACCGGCGGCGGCATGAGCTACCAGCTTGGCCTGATCATCGCCTTTGGCCTGATCTCCGGCCTGATCGACCTGCCGCTGGACTTCTACCGCCAGTTCCGCCTGGAAGAACGCTTCGGCTTCAACAAGATGACCGTGGGCCTGTTCATCACCGACATGCTGAAAGGCCTGCTGCTGGCCGGCGTGATCGGCCTGCCCCTGGTGTGGGTGGTGCTGACCCTGATGGACAAGGCCGGCGACCTGTGGTGGCTGTATGCCTGGTTCGTGTGGACCGGTTTCCAGCTGCTGATCATGGTGCTGTATCCGACCGTGATCGCGCCGCTGTTCAACAAGTTCACGCCGCTGGCCGATGAATCGCTGAAGTCCCGCATCGAGGGGCTGATGCAGCGCGTGGGTTTCGCCTCCAAGGGCCTGTTCGTGATGGACGGCTCCAAGCGCAGCGCCCACGGCAACGCCTACTTCTCC
>DASWYX010000040.1:0-21634 GCA_036404755.1 Pseudoduganella sp. | reverse complement strand
GCATCATCGAAGACAGCGACCAGGGCGTGCTGATCACCGATGCCCGCGAGCGCATCGTGTCGATCAACGGCGCCTTCACGCGCATCACCGGCTACACGCCGGCCGAAGCGATCGGCCAGACGCCGGACCTGCTGCGCTCCGGCGTGCACGACGCCGAGTTCCGCGCCAAGGTGCGCGCGGCGATGGCCGGCGCAGGGCCGTGGCGCGGCGAGATAATCGGCAAGCGCAAGAATGGCGAACTGTTCCCGCAATCGGTGACCATCAGCGCCGTGCGCGATGATGCGGGCGTCATCAGCCATACCTTCTCCCTGTTCTCGGACATCAGCGTGCACAAGGATGCGGAAGCGCGCCTGCAGCGCATGGCCAATTACGACAACCTGACCGGCCTGCCCAACCTCGGCCTGCTGACCCAGTTGCTGGAACAGGCGATGACGGAAGCGCGGCGCAGCAGCGAGCATGGCGCGCTGCTGGTGATTGAACTGAGCCGCCTGGGCGCCATCAGCGACACGCTGGGCTTCGAGACGGGCAATGCGCTGCTGGTCGAAATCGGCCGCGTATTCCGCCAGGTGCTGCGCGATGAGGACATCCTGGCGCGGCTCGATGGCGGCAAGTTCGCCGCCGCGCTGCCGCAGATCGGCAAGCGCGAACACGCGGCCATCGTGGCGCAGAAGCTGATGACGGCGCTGTCCGCACCGATCCAGGTCGGCCCGCACAGCCTGCAGGTCAACGCCCATATCGGCATCGCCGTCTGGCCGGAGGATGCGCAGGATGCGCGGGGCTTGGTGCGCGGCGCGGAAACGGCGATGGCGCGCGCCGCACAGACGCCCGATCCCACGCTGCTGTTCTACAGCGAGGAAATGAACCAGCGCGCCAAGGAGCACCTGCGCATCGAGAGCGAATTGCGGCAGGCGCTGGCGCACAATGAGCTGCTGCTGTATTACCAGCCCAAGGTCAGCCTGCGCAGCGGCCGCATCGTCGGCGCCGAAGCGTTGCTGCGCTGGCGCCATCCGGTGCGCGGGCTGGTGTCGCCCGGCGTGTTCATCCCGGTGGCGGAGGAGACGGGGCTGATCATCGAACTGGGCAACTGGGTGCTGGATGAAGCCTGCCGCCAGATCCGCCAGTGGAAGGATGCCAACCTGATGACGCCGCCGGTGGCCGTCAACCTGTCGGCGCGCCAGTTCGACGATGCGCTGCCCGAGCGCGTGGCCGAAGTGATGCAGCGCCACGGCGTGCAGCCCGAACACCTGATGCTGGAGATCACGGAAAGCCTGCTGGTGCGCGGCGCGGACAAGGTGGCGCTGATCATGATCCAGCTGGTGGCGATGGGCGTGGCGCTGGCCCTGGATGATTTCGGCACCGGCTACTCCAGCCTGGCTTACCTGAAGAAATTCCCCATCGGCACCCTGAAGATCGACCGCGCCTTCGTCATCGGCTTGCCGTACGAGGAAAACGACTGCGCCATTGCGCGCGCCATCGTCACGATGGCCCAGCAGCTGCGCCAGGAAATCGTGGCGGAGGGCGTGGAAACGGCCGAGCAGATGGCCTTCCTGCGCGAGCTGGGCTGCGACCAGCTGCAGGGTTACCTGTTCAGCCAGCCCGTGCCCGCGGCCGATTTCGAGCGTATGCTGCGCGAGGGCAAACGGCTCGCTTTCGGCAGCCGCCAGGCGTCACTGGCCCTATGATTTTAGTCATTACTGGCTCTTCTATGGGGCCAGGCTAAAGTCCAGAATGTGTCCATACTTGCAATGGAGGACATATGCTGGACGTATACGACCTCGGCCGCCTCGTGTCGGTCGCCGCCATCTGGGGCGCTTCCTATCTGTTTATCCGCGTCGGCTCACCGGAATTCGGCGTGGCCGCGATGGCGGGCGTGCGGGCCGTGACGGCCACGCTGCTGATGCTGCCGCTGCTGCTGTGGCGCGGCCACTGGCGCGCGCTGTGGGCCAACTGGAAACCGATCGCCTTCGTCGGCCTGACCAATGCGGCCCTGCCTTTCCTGCTCTTCAATTTCGCGGCCTTGACCTTGCCGGCCGGCCTGTCCTCCATCCTCAGCTCGACCACGCCGCTGTTCGCTGCGCTGATCGGCGCGATCTGGCTGGGCGAAACACTGACCGTGCAGCGCATGGCCGGCTTGTGCATTGGTTTTGGCGGCGTCGTGCTGCTGGTCGGCGGCAAACTGCAGCTGGGCGGGGCCGGCATGGCGTCTACGCTGGCGGCGGCCCTGGCCTGCCTGTGCGCGACGCTGCTGTACGGCGTGTCCGGTAATTTCAGCAAGCGCTTCCTGTCCCATGTGCCGCCGCTGGCGGTGGCGGCGGGCAGCCAGCTGTTCGCGGCCGCGCTGCTGGTGCTGCCGGCCATGCTGCTGTGGCCGGCGCAGGCGCCGTCGGCGAAAGCATGGGGTGCGGTGCTGGCGCTGTCCGCGCTGTGCACGACGTTTGCGTATGTGCTGTTCTTCGGGCTGATTGCCAGGCTGGGCGCGAGCCGCGCGATGAGCGCGCTGTTCCTGATCCCGGCCTTTGGCGTGCTGTGGGGGACGCTGTTCCTGCACGAGCCTTTTACGTGGCAGATGGCAGGCAGCTGTGCGGTGATTTTGCTGGGGTGTGCGCTGACGATGGGTTTGCTGGAACGCCGCCCCGGTGGGGCAGCGTCCAGAGTTCACTTTATCTGCGAACTCATGCGCCTGGGCGCATCGATGGCGAAGCGCGTTTAACGCTTGTCATCGTTCTTGTGGCTCTGACGGCCTGCTTCGGCATGCTGTTCAGGCGTGCCGCCGCGGGTGCTGCCGCCGCTGCTCTGGCGGCTGCCGGAGCTGCCGCGGTTGTCGGAGTCACTCGAACCGGACTGACGGTTGCCGTCGTTCTTGTGGCTCATGCTGCCGGCCTTGCGGGCCTCTTCCGAAGTGAACTCGTGGGCGTTGCCCGATGCGTGTGCGGCTTTACCGCCTTCGCTGGCGATTTCACGCTGTTTCTGCGGGTCCATGGAAGCGAAACCACGGTTGCTGGTGTCGCCGCTCTGCTTGTTGCCGCCGCCTTGATTGGATGATGCCATGATTCTCTCCTCTGCTAGTCGATAAACATTGCATTCCTTCGTCGATTGCTGTCACCAATCTTTGAAAGAGGGCTCCATCTTAGGCGGGGTGGAGCAGGGCTTTAATAAGACCACGCGACAGGGATATGTAGGACAATGGCTCACTGAAAAGTAACACGACAGGAGGCCAAAAATGGACGAGTTCGATCTCCAGCGTTTCGTCGATGCGCAGCATGACGTGTATGGCAGCGTGCGCGCGGAACTGTCGGCGGGACGCAAGCGCAGCCACTGGATGTGGTTCATCTTTCCGCAACTGGCGGGCCTCGGCTTTAGCGCGATGGCCGAACGCTACGCCATCTCGGGACTGGCCGAAGCGCGCGCCTATCTCGCCCATCCACTGCTCGGCGCGCGGCTGCGCGAGTGCTGCGCGCTCGTGCTCGCGCTGCAGGAGACCACTGCCCACGCCATCTTCGGCTCGCCGGACGATATGAAATTCCGCTCCTCGCTGACGCTGTTCGCCCAGGCCGCGCCGGACGAGCCGCTGTTCAGCGACTGCCTGCGGCGCTACTTCGGCGGCCAGCCCGACCAGGCGACGCTGGACAGGCTGTAAACGCCGGGCTACATTGTCGGCATTGCCATTTCCCGGGAGCCCGCATGAACCGCAAGATCCTCGACGACGCCCACATCCATCCCGCCATCCGCGAACGCCTTGCGCGCAACCATGCCGACGTGGTGGCGCAAGTGCAGGAAGCGGTGGCGGCGAACGCGGTGGTGGTGGTCGGCATGCGCCAGAACCCCTTTCCGCGCAAGGCGCGCCGCATGCTCGACGGCCTGAACGTGCCGTACACCTACCTCGAATACGGCAGCTACCTGAGCGAGTGGAAGCGCCGCCTGGCGCTGAAGATGTGGACGGGCTGGCCGACCTTCCCGATGATCTTCGTGCACGGCGTATTGATCGGCGGCGCCCAGGACCTGCAGCGCCTGATCGAAGGCGGCGAGTTCACGACCCTGCTGAACACGCCGCGCCTGCCGGCCTGAACATGGAAGCGCTGCCGCTACGCCTGTCGCCCGGCGAGGACCTGCGCGCCGGCGTGGAAGCTGCCCTGCAGGGACGGGCGGCCTACCTGCTGCAGGGGATCGGCAGCCTGAGCGTGGCGCGCCTGCGCTACGCCGGCCAGCCCGAACCCGCGGAACTGCGCGGCGACCTGGAAATCCTGACGGTGGCGGGATCGGTGTCGCCGGACGGCGCCCACCTGCATATGTCGGTCTCGGATGCGGACGGCCGCGTTTATGGCGGCCATGTGGCGGCGGGGTGCATCGTGCGCACCACCGCCGAACTGCTGCTGGTGCTGCTGCCCGCGCACGACTTCGCGCGCGAGCATGATCCGGCCACGGGTTTTACTGAACTTGTGGTGCGCCCACGGAATAGTGGCGGCCCATGATGAGGAGCATGCAGCCGGCCACCATCAGGCCGAACATGACGATGGTCGCATTCAGGCCCACGTCCATCTTCAGCATGGCGGCGTAGAGCAGCAGGCTGCACAGGATGGACACGTTCTCGTTGAAGTTCTGCACCGCGATCGAATTCCCCGCGCTCATCAGCGTGTGGCCGCGGTGCTGCAGCAGGGCGTTCATCGGCACCACGAAGAAGCCGGCCAGCGCACCGATGAAGACCAGCAGCGGATAGGCCAGCCACAGGCTGTGCACCAGTGTCATCAGCGTGACGGCGCCGCCCATCAGCGCACCGACCCACATCACGGACAGGGACCGCTTCAGCGAAATGAAGCGCGCGGCGCCCACGGCGCCTGCCGCCACGCCGATGGCGAACACGCCCTGCAGCACGGCGGCCTTGTCCAGCGTCAGGCCCAGCGCTTCCTCACCCCAGCGCAGCACGATAATTTTCAGCACCATGCCGGCGCCCCAGAACAGGGTGGTCACGGCCAGCGTGACCTGGCCCAGGCGGTCGCGCCACAGCACGCCGCAGGCGTTGCTGAAGCTGGACACCAGGTGGCTGAAATTCATTGCCTGCTTGGCGTAGCGCGCCTTGGTATCGGCGATCTTCAGGTTAAACAGCGCGGCCGTCACATACAGGCCCATGATGACTGCGATGCCCGCTTCGGCGGCCGAATCGAAGAAGGTCACGCCCGGCACGTCGAAGTACATCAGCATGGCCGCCACGTGGGGATTGGCGGACAGCAGGCCGCCCAGCACCACGCCGAAAATGGTGGAGGCGATCGTCAGTCCCTCGATCCAGCCGTTGGCCGCCACCAGTTGTTCCGGCGGCAGCAGCTCGGTGAGGATGCCGTACTTGGCGGGCGAATAGGCCGCCGCACCCAGGCCCACGATGCCGTAGGCGAGCAGCGGATGCGCGTGCATGAACATGGCGGCGCAGCCGGCCAGCTTCACCATGTTGGTGATGAACATGACTTTCCCCTTCGGGAAGGCATCCGCGAAGGCGCCCACGAAGGCGGCCAGCAGCACGTAGGAAAGCACGAAGGAGAGCTGCAGCAGGGGCGTCATCCAGCCCGGCGAATGCAGCGCCGCCAGGAAGGCGATGCAGGCGATGAACAGGGCGTTGTCGGCGAGCGAGGAAAAGAACTGCGCCGCCATGATCGTATAGAAGCCCCGCGTCATCGGGCCACCGTCCTGGCGGCCGCATTGGCATCCGTCGTGGCGGGCGTGGCCAGGCTCGGGCTGCGTTCCTTCTGCAGCTTCGCGGCGACTTTCTCCGCCTGGGCGAAGGCGCGGATCAGGTTGCCGCCGGCCAGCTTCGCCAGGTCCTTGTCGCTCCAGCCGCGGCGGATCAGTTCCGCGAACAGGGCCGGGTAGGTGGACACGTCTTCCAGGCCCACCGGGTTTTCGGCGCCGTAGTAGTCGCCGGCAATGCCGACGTGGTCGTGGCCGGCCACCTTGGCCACATGCTCGATGTGGTCCGCCACCTGGGCCAGCGTTGCCTTCGGCGCCGGGCCGGCTTCGCGTTCGTAGGCGGCGCGGCGCGCGGCGAATTCCGGCGTATCGGACTTGGCGTCGCCGACCGCCTTCTGCAGGCCGGAACGCCAGGCGTGCACCGCCGGCGACACGAAACCGGGCACGAAAGTCACCATCACCACGCCGCCGTTGGCTGGCATGCGCTTCAGCACTTCGTCCGGCACATTGCGCGGATGGTCGTTCAGCGCGCGGGCGCTGGAGTGGGAGAAGATCACCGGCGCTTCGCTCACGTCCAGCGCCTGGTTCATCACTTCCGGGCTCACGTGGCTCAGGTCCACCAGCATGCCCATTCGGTTCATCTCGCGCACCACTTCCTTGCCGAAGGGCGTGAGCCCGCCGTGCTTGCGCTCGCCCATCGCCGCGTCGGCCCAGTCCAGCGTGGAATTATGGGTGAGCGTCATGTAGCGCGCGCCGAGGTCGTAATAGGCGCGCAGCGCGCCCAGGCTGTTCTCGATGACGTGGCCGCCTTCCATGCCGATGAAGCTGGCGATCTTGCCCTGCTTGCGGGCCTTCTCGATATCGCTGCTGCGGGTGGCGAACACCAGGCGCTCGGGATAGCGCGCGATCAGGCGGCGCGCCAGGTCGATCTGTTCCAGCTGCGTTTTTGCCCAGCCTTCCTTCAGCTCGCCCGGCACATAGACGCTCCAGAACTGCGCCGCCAGCTTGCCCTGCTTCAGGCGCGCCAGGTCGGTTTCCTGCGGCGTGTGCTGGCGCAGGTCGTAGGCTTCGATATCCATCGGATGCTCGTGCGATTCGCGGATGGTCCAGGGCAGGTCGTTGTGGCCATCGATCAGCGGCGCGTGGTCCAGCAGCGCCTTGGCATGGCGCAGGGCGGCATCCTCGGCCGGGGCGGCGGAAGCGGCGCACGCCACGCCCAAAGGCAGGGCCAGCGTGAGCAGCAGGGCACGTTTCAACAGCATCAGGTGAGTCTCCTATCGTTTCGGACGCAGCGGGTCGATCAGGCTGCGCAGATTGTTGTGGTCGAGTTCGTACATCAGCGCCAGCAGCGCGCCCAGCTCTCCCTTGGGAAAGCCTTCGCGGGCGAACCAGCCCAGGTAATGGCCGGGCAGTTCGGCCAGCAGGCGTCCCTTGTACTTGCCGTAAGGCATCTCGCGGACCCATAACAGGGCGAGAGAATCGGAATTCATGGCTATTCTTGCGTCTGAGTCAGAAATCTTATGCTCGGTGGCATCTTTTTCGACAAAAAGAAGCACAGGATACTGCACGGCATCGACTTTTATAAGGAGTTTTTGCCATGCCCATTGCTTTGCTGGCGCTGACCATCAGCGCATTTGCCATCGGAACAACGGAATTTGTCATAGTCGGGCTTTTGCCCACCATTGCCGCCGATCTTGGCGTCACCCTGCCGTCGGCCGGCCTGCTGGTCAGCCTGTACGCGATGGGCGTAGCCGTCGGCGCCCCGGTCCTGACCGCGCTGACCGGCAAGCTGCCGCGCAAGCTGCTGCTGCTGTCGCTGATGGTGCTGTTCACGGCCGGTAACCTGCTGGCCTGGAAGTCGCCCGGCTACGAGTCGCTGATCGTGGCGCGCATCCTCACCGGCCTGGCGCACGGCGTGTTCTTCTCCATCGGGTCCACCATTGCCACCTCGCTGGTGCCGAAGGAGAAGGCGGCCAGCGCCATCGCCATCATGTTTACCGGCCTGACCGTGGCCCTGGTGACCGGCGTGCCGCTGGGGACCTTCATCGGCCAGCATTTCGGCTGGCGCGAAACCTTCCTGGCCGTATCCCTGCTGGGCGTGATCGCCTTCATCGGCAGCCTGCTGTTCGTGCCGCGTAACATCCAGCACCAGAAGCCCGCTTCGCTGCTGCAGCAGATGCAGGTGCTGGGCCAGCCGCGCCTGTTGCTGGTGTACGCGATGACGGCGGTCGGCTACGGCGGTTCCTTCATCGCCTTCACCTACCTGGCGCCGATCCTGGAGCGCGTGACGGGCTTCGGCTCGAACGCCGTGAGCCTGGTCATGCTGGTGTATGGCGTATCGGTCGCCATCGGCAATATCTGGGGCGGCAAGCTGGCGGACAAGCGCGGTCCGATCAGCGCCCTGAAGATCATCTTCCTCGGCCTGGCCGCCGTGCTGCTGGCGCTGACCTTCACCGCGCCGAGCAAGTCGCTGGTGGTGCTGACCGTGCTGCTGTGGGGCGCCGTCGCCTTCGGCAATGTGGCCGGCCTGCAGGTCTATGTGGTGCAGCAGGCGGAGCACTTCACGCCGCGCGCCGTGGACGTGGCGTCAGGCCTGAACATCGCGGCCTTCAACCTGGGCATCGCCGGCGGCGCCTGGGGCGGCGGCCTGATCGTCGATACGCTGGGACTGGTGCACACGGGCTGGATCGGCGCGCTGATCGTGCTGGGCGCCTTCGCCCTGACGGCGCTGAGCGGCCGCCTCGATGCGCTGAACCCCCGTCCCGCTGCGGCGCCCGGCGCGCGCCGCGAGCCGCGGGTGGTGGCGCACTAAGCCTATGGCTGCAGGTGTTCCTTCAGCAGCTTGTACTGGGCTGCGACCAGTGTGGGATTGGGGTCGTGGCCGACGCGGGGCAGCAGGATGAATTCCTTTTGCGGCGCGCTGATGCTGTCGAAGTAGCGGCGCGCCACGTCCGGCGTGGTGAGCAAGTCTTCCTCGCCCTGCAGCAGGTAGAAGGGCACCTTGAAGCTGGTGCCCAATTTGGGCAGGTCGACGCGCGAATACATGCCGTCGCCCTTCATGCCCACGAACTGGATGTACGAATAATCCTCGCCGTCCTCGTAGTTGGCCATCGCTTCCGGCGTGGCATATTCGGGCGACGGCTTCCACCATGCCTTCGGCGCCGGCTCGGTGACCTGGGCTTCGTACTTGCGGATCACGCGGCGCATGATGCCGAAGTTGTGCGGGTCGGTCCACGGCGGGGCGCCCAGCGCTTCCAGCTGCTTCAGCGATTCGGTGTCGTTGGCCTTGCGCGTGATTGTCAGCAGCCGTTGGTAGGCGGCCTGCGGATTCTCCTTGTAGCTGACGATCTGGGCGGCGCCCACATAGGCCTCGAACAGGTCCGGGCGGGCCTTGATCATGTGCACGCCGAGGATGGAGCTCCAGGAGCCGCAGATCAGCGTGATCTTCTGCTTGTCGAATTTTTTGGCCAGGTATTCGGCGAGGGCGATGCCGTCGTCGCGCATCTGCTCGATGGTCAGCGCTTCATCGTCGGACGGCTTGCTGGCGCCATAGGTCATGCCGGCGCCGCGCTGGTCCCACTGCACGATGGTGAATTCCTTCTCCCAGCCGCCGTACAGCGCCTTGCTGTAGGGGCTGAGCGGGTTGCCCGGGCCGCCGTGCAGCACCAGCACCACAGGGTTGGCGCAATTGCGGCCGCTGATCGTGACCCACTGCTGTATGCCGCCGATCGGAACCAGTCCCTTCTCCTGCACTTTCTGTCCCGCCGTGCAGGCGGCGCTCGCGAGGGCCGGCAAGGCTGCCGTGGCGATCAGGGCGGCGGCGAGCAGGGGACGTAGCATGGGCAACCCTCCTATGATGGGATTCACTTCATCATAGCCACGTCAGCCGCAGGCGTCCACATTCCGGAATCTATCGGAGCGGGTCCAGCCGAACTTGCCGTCCGTGTTGCGGACCAGCTTCCACCAGACCACTTTGGCGTCTTTTCCCTCGACACCGGGCATGGCGGCCATGTCCAGGCCGCTTTCATAGACTTTGCCGTGATACCAGTACAGGTAAAAGCCTTCGCCCAGCGGGGTGAGCGCATACACAACATCGCCCCGTTTCAGCGCCAGTTGCGGCTCCTTGCCGCCGCGGCTGTAGCCATCCCGCACGGGCCGGTCCACATGCACCGCCCAGGCGCGCTCGGTGACCACCACGCCGGTCGGCGCGCTGACCGTTTCATCCTGTCTCAGCCGGAACACGACGGGCGCGCGCTCGCTGCGGGCGGCATGCACGTCGATATCCTCCTCCGCCGTCCATTCACCATAAGTGCAGCACTCGAACGGACATACGCCCCAGCTCTCGTAACCCGCCGGCGGCCGCTCCTGCGTCTGCGCCGGCACCGGCACCGGCTTCGCGGCCAGCGCCAGCGCCGCAGCAATCACGTAGCTCAACATGGACGCTCCCTGTTGTTGTCATTTGAGCATCCTATCCATAGTGTTGTACTTGCGCAAGACCGGCTGCCGGATGGCTGAGTAAAATCGGACGACTGGGCTTTGAGGGAGCGTAGCTATGGAAGCAGAGCAGCTGTGGGCAGAAATCTGGCTGATCTTCAGGGATCGCCTGGACGAAGATGTCGGTATCCGTCTGCAGGATTTCAATGCCGAGGGCGATTATGTAGTTCGGGAAGACCTTCCTGCTGCGCATGTGATTTATTCCTTTTACGACCACAGTCGTCTGGTGGCCCAGGTTGAGCTGGACGATGATTTCGAGCAGGATGAGCTGGATGCTGTCCTGAGCCTTTTTGAGGAAATCGTGCTCGAAGAAATTCAATCCTTGTGCCAGTTTTCTCGGACCAACGCATATCACGTCATGGAAATGAGCGTGAAGATTCATTCCGACTCTCCTGCAGGCGACACTGGCGACGAGCATCGTCACCTGCACTGAAATCCACCTCGCCGGTGGAATCGGGCATACTATCGCGCATTGTTACGAGGCGGATGCATGTTCAAAGTACTGGTGGAACCCAAAGGCTTGTCGTTCGAGACCGATGCGCAGTCGACCCTGCTGCAGGCGGCGTTGCGCGGCGGCGTGGTGCTGCCTAATTCCTGCCGCAACGGCACTTGCCGAACCTGCTTCTGCCGGCTGCGCAGCGGCAGCGTCGAGTACACGGTCGAATGGCCCGGCCTGAGCTTCGATGAGAAGCGCGACGGCTACATCCTCCCCTGCGTGGCCGTCGCCACCAGCGACCTCGTCATCGAATCCCCCGCCGCCAAGGCCGCCTGAATGCCCCCGCAGCGTTCCTGAAATGGGACGCTGAGTATGGAACTCAGACCTACAAAAAGCCCCGCCGCCAGTCCATACTGAGTCCGTAGCCACAACGAGCGGAGCATCAGATGAGCGAACTCAACCAGTTAGTTGTTCTCTACGCGAAGCAGGGAAGGGAGGCCGTTTTGCGCGCCAATCTGCAGGCCCTGGCGGCGCCGTCGCGCAAGGAAAACGGCAACCAGCGCTACGAAGTCTATGCGGATGCGGCGGATGCGAGGCGCTTCATCTTTGATCCAATCGCTTGACCGTCCGGCGTGCGTTCACGCCACATACAACGCAATGAAGGAGACTGACATGACCAGCGAAGCAATCCGCGACCCTAAGAAAGATGACCTGCTGACGCCCCAGAATGCCGCATTCATCATCATCGACTACCAGCCGGTGCAGGTGAATTCCATCGCTTCGATGGATAGGCAGCTGCTGGTAAATAATATCGTCGGTACCTGCAAGGCGGCAGTGGCCTATGGCCTGCCGATCGTGCACTCGACCGTCAACGTCCAGACTGGCCTGAACAAGCCGCCGATCCACCAGGTTGGCAAGGCCCTGGCCGACTTTCCCACCTATGACCGCACCAGCATCAATTCCTGGGAAGATGTAGAGTTCCGCAAGGCAGTCGAAGCCACCGGCCGCAAGAAACTGATCATGACCGCGCTGTGGACCGAAGCCTGCCTGACCTTCCCGGCGCTGGATGCGCTGCGCGAAGGCTATGAAGTCTATGTGGTGGCCGACGCCGTCGGCGGCACTTCGGTCACCGCACACGAAATGGCCCTGCGCCGCATCGAGCAGGCCGGCGGCAAGATGATCAGCGTGCCGCAGCTGTTCTGTGAACTGCAGCGCGACTGGAAGCGTTCGGAAACCGTGCCGGCCTTCATGAACCTGTTTATCGAGACCGGCGGCACGGCCGGCCTGCAGTTCGGCTACGACAAGACCGAGTAAGCACCCCTGGGCGGGCCGCCGCATGGCCCGCCATTTTTCGCGCAGGATGAATAATGAATATCAATGGCTTGATTGGCGAGTTCCTGGACTTGCAGGAGCAGTGGCAGGAAGCGCCAGGCGCCTTCGACTGGAACGCGCTGCAGGACGTCGCCGTGCGCGGCGCACACGCCTACAACGAAGGCGCCGGCCCTTCCTTCCACATGCTGGTGCTGGACGGCGTCGAACATGGCGAGTTCCACCAGCGCTTTCTCGACTACTCGCTGCAAGCCGGCTTCGACCCGTTCAAGCTTGTCCATGCGGATGACGGCCATCCGCAGATGCCGGTTTTCGATCACGAAAGCCTGGCCGCGGCAGCGGCCGGCAATCCTTACTCCGCCCGCATGCAGCAAGCCATCGCCGACAGCAGGAAGGCCGCTTAAGCGCCTTGCAGCACGGCGGCAGCGGCGCGCAGGTCGGCCGTGCCGTGGCCTTCGCTGAAGCGCTCGTACGCAGCGCCCAGCAGCGACAAGCCTTCGGCGGCGCGCGGCGTGTCGCGCCACAGCCGCGCCAGACTGGTGGCAGCGCGCAGCTCCCATGCCAGCACGTTCTGCGAGCGTGCAATGTCCAGCGCACGCAGAAACAATGCCTCCGCGCGCTCGCGTGCGCCGGTCTGCAGCAAGGATTCGCCCCAGGCGCGCAGCACTTCCGCACGGCACCAGCCGGCGCGCTCCGTCTCGGCGCGGGCGAGCGCGCGCGGCGTCAGCAGGCTGGGATGCAAGGTCACCAGCAAGTCGGCATGCCAGTCGCCGCAAAAGGGGTTGTGCATCAGCGTGGGCAGGATGTTGCGCGCCATCCTGCCGCCATCCTCTGCACAACGCAAGCCAGTAACGAAGGCCTGCCCCCAGAACTCCCATTTGGGCAGGGCGTTGCGCCGCGCCTGTTCCTGCAGCACGCTTGAGTAACGCACGAGGGCAGTGTGGTCGCCGCACCAGGAGGCGACGGTGCACGCCAGCTGCAGCGCGAAACAAAGCGTAATGACGTGGTCCATTTTCTCCGCCTCGGCCACGCTGTCGTGTGCGATCTGCATGGCGCGTTCAGGATAGCCCTGCAGCCAGAGCGTACGCGAGAGCAGGGCCTGGTTGCCAACCGGGGCCACCAGCTGCTGGTGCGTCACCTGCTGCCGCGCCGTGGCATTCAAGGGATGATTGGACAGGTACTCGACCAGGCTGCGCGCCTCGTCCTGCATGCCCAGGTAATGCTGGGCGCGCGACAGCAGGCTGGCATGGTCGCGCGCCACTATTTCGCTGTTCAGTACCGCGCCTTCCATGCCATAGCATTCGGCAAAGCCGAGCGCCTTGTGGTAGTCGCCGCGGCAGATGGCATCGGCATAGCAGCCGCTCAGGGCGCGCAGGCGCAGCGCCGGCTGCTCGCTTTCCTGCGCCAGTTCCAGCGCGCGCAGGTAAGCTTTCTCGCGCGGCGAATTCTCGGCGCCGCCCATGTGGACCAGGGTGTCGCCCAGCGCCAGCTGCAGCTCGATTTCCAGCGCCGGATCCGCGGAAGCATCGGCTTCCAGCGCCTGCAGCACGCGCAACCGGTATTCCTCCAGCAGCGAAAGCTGGTGCCACCACGGCGCCGAGAGCGCGCACAGGCGCTGCCCCAGGCGCACGTTGCCGCCCGGTCCGAAGGCCCAATCCAGTCCCGCCGCCATATGCCCGGCGTAGCGGCCGTGCTGCGCCTGCCATTGCGCCGCGGGCGTCCGCTCGCGTTCCGCCAGTGCCGCTTCCAGGAGGCCGATCAGCACCGTTGTATAGCGCACGCCCAGGTCGCGCAGCTCTCCGCTTTCCACCAGTTTTTCATAGGCATAGGCGCCCGTCGTCGCCAGCAGGCGGTAACAGGCCGGTCCGCCATTGACTTCCACCGCGACCAGCGACTTCGCCACCAGGTTGGCCATGCTTTCCATGACATCGGATGCGGGGAAGGTGTCGCAGCTCGCAATATTCATCGCGCAGCACAGCGTGAAGGGGGCGCGGAACAGCGCAAGACGGCGGAACACGGCGCGGTCGCGCGGAGACAGCAGGTCGTGGCTCCAGTCCAGCGTCGCGCGTAGCGTCTGGTAGCGCGGCAGGGCCGTGCGTGAGCCGCCGGTGAGCACGCTGAAGCAGTCTTGCAGCTGGTCGGCCAGGCCGTGCAGGCCAAGCAGGCCGACGCGGCCGGCCGCCAGTTCAATCGCCAGCGGAATGCCATCGAGGCGGCGACTGATATCGACGGCAGCCGCCAGGCTCGGCGCATCGAGCGTGATGCCGCCCATGCTGGCGCTGGCCCGTTCGATGAACAATTGCACGGCAGGGAAGCTGGCCAGCGCTTCCAGCGGCAGCAGTTCCGGCGCGATATTGCGCGGCGGGATCGCCAGCGGCGCCAGGCGGAAAACCCACTCCGCGTCCACGCGCAGGGCTTCGCGGCTGGTGGCCAGGATGTGGACAGTGGGCGCTTCGCGCAGCAGGAGCTGGGCCAGTTGCGCCGCCGCGTCGATCACGTGTTCGCAATTATCGAGCAGCAGCAGGGCAGGGCCTTGCTGCAGATAGCGCAGCGTGCTGGCGACGGTGTCGCCGCCCGTGTCCGGAAGGCCGAGCGCCAGGCCCAGCGCCATCAGCACCTGCGAGGGGTCGGCCGCCGCGGCGAGGTCGATGAAATGCACGCGCTCACCGAAAGTGGAGGCCAGCAGCCGCGCCGCGGCCACGGCCAGCGTGGTCTTGCCCATGCCGCCCGGGCCGACCACCGTCAGCAGCCGGCGCGAGCATGCCTGTTCGGCCAGTTCATGCAGCACATCGTCGCGCCCGATCAGGCGGTTGTGCTGCACCGGCAGGCGGCTCGCCGGCGCCGTGGCAGGGTTATGGAACTTCTGTACTTTCGTGACTGGCCCGATGAAGCTGTAGCCGCGGCCCGCCACCGTTTCCACGTAAGGCCGTCCCTCGGCGGTGTTGCCCAGCAGCTTGCGCAGCGCCACGATGTGCACGCGCAGGTTCACTTCCTCCACATAGGAGCGCGGCCAGACGCGGGCGATCAGGTCATGCTTGCTGACGATTTCGCCCGGCCGCTCGACCAGGGCGAGCAGCAGATCGAAGGCGCGCCCGTTGATGCGCACCTGGCGATCGCTCTGGAAGAGCGCGCGTTCCGCGGGGACGAGGCGGAAGTTGTCGAACAATAAAGCAGGTTCGGCTGAATCGCGCGGGATATAGTCAATTACGGCCATTCACGGACTGCACAGTAAAACGATTTAGATTTCAATCATAATTGAAAGTCGCTGAAAGTGCTTGGGACCTGATCAGTCCGCGTTCCGCCGCCACAACAACCACATGGGTGCGCGCCGTGGCGTGCAACTTTGTCATCAGGCCGCGCACATGGGTTTTCACTGTGCCCACGCCGATGCCGAGCTCATTCGCGATAGTCTTGTTGCAACTGCCCAGCGCCAGCAGGTTGAGCACATCCGTCTCGCGCGCCGTCAGCGATTCGCGGCGCATGCTGTCGGCCAGGCGGCGGCTCACGGCCTCCGCCATGAAGCGCAGCCCCTGCGTCAGGGCGTTGATGGCTTTCAGCAGGTCCTCGATGGTGCCGTCCTGCAGCATGTAGCCGTGTACCCCGGCCGCCATCGCCAGCCGTACTTCCTCTTCCTTCGCCCGTGAAGTGACGATCAGGATGCGCGGCGCGGGGGAAATGAGCTGCAATGTCCCGTTGCGCGCCGTGGCGATACCCGTTTCATAGTCGGCAATGACGATCTGCGCGGTATTCAGCGCCATGGGATACACGGCGTGCAGGGTGACGTTGAGCTCGTCCCGGGCGCTCAGGATGGCGTGCAGGCCGGCGGTCAGCACGGCGTCGCCGCGCATGATGTGAACATTGATCTGGCTGTGCTTCATGATGGCTCCTTTCATGTTGCTTAGGAACCAATGATGTCGCGCGCTGAAGCCGCCAGCAAGTTAAGCCCTGTTAATTCTTGTTAATCGCCGCGGCACATGACATGGTCGACCGACATGGCGCCGCCGCCGTGCGCGACCAGCGTGAGCAGCAATCCCATCCAGCAAAGGTGCTGAGGCCACGAAGCGGGCGCGATCCAGATGTCCATGGCCAGCGTCATTGCAATAAGAATAAGCGCCGAGGCACGCGTGAACAGGCCGACCAGCAGCAGTACCGGCAGCAGGTGCTCGGCCAGCGTAATCGTTTGCGCCGCCAGTTCGGGTGGCAAGGCAAAGGGGTAGTCCAGGCGGAACATGGCATAGGTCGTGGGCTTCAGCGTCGCCAGTCCCTCGACCTTGTGGCGGCCGGAGGCAAGGAAGACGGCGGCCATGGCGCCGCGCGCGACCAGCTGCAGCAGGGATTGCGGCAGCCAGTCGGCGGCGCGCCTGCGGGTCGGTATGCTGATCGTCGGTTGCAAGCGGGGCACCTCAGTTCAGCTGCTGCGGGTGGTGCAGCGCGGCGACCAGCTCGTCGCCGAGCCATTTGGCGAGCATCGCGATGGCGCGCTGCACGCCCTCGTTCTCGCCCAGGCGCTGGGCCATCATCACGCACAGGGCAGTGAAGCTGCCCAGTTCCTGCACGCAGCTGATGGCTTCCAGTTCCTCCGCATCCACGCTGCGCAGGCAGCACACATAGCCGCGCTGCCACACCAGCACGCCCTTCGGTTCGGCCAGCATGCGGCCGCGCGGCTGCCGGCCGCCGCTCTGCAGCGCCGACCAGATGTCGGCCGCGTTGGTGGTCGCCTGCGCCACCGCCAGCGACGGCGCCAGGCGCAGGTGCACCGTATCCCAGTTGATCGCTGTCAGCCCGCAGGGCATCACCGGCCAGGTGGCCTGCGATACGTAGGCGTTGTCCACCGCGCGCTCGATCCAGGCCAGCTCCTGCAGCCCCGGGGAGTCGGGGAAAAGCTCGTGCAGTGTCAGGCCGAAATCGTCGGCGCAGGCGTCGTGCGTCCATGCGTAGGACGGATTGTGTTCGAGGTGCCGGATCGCGGCGCGTTCGAAGCGTTCGTCACCCAGCCAGGCGCGCAGGCGCGGATAGGTGGACTCCAGCGTGGACACGAGCTGGGGCAGCGAATTGTCCATGTCGTTCTCCCTGGTTGAAAGGACCAGGGAAGATCATGCAGCGGGGCGGCTTTTTTCGCCTCCCCCGTAAGTAGTAAGAAAATCTACTTCCGATAGATCACGTCAAGGCTGCCCTTGCCGAAGTACTTCTCGTACTCCAGCGCGGCGAAGGAGTCCATCATGCCGGCGATATAGTCGATCACCAGCCGCTCGCGCGTATCCTTGAGGCAGCGGATCTCCGGCGGCAGCAGGATGCCGTTGCGGTTGTACTGCTTGTCGCTCAGGACTTCGAACAGGCCGCGGATGATTTTCTCGCCGCGCTTCTCATACAGCTGCACATCCTTCTTGCGCAGGATGGCCCGCCACAGCAGGCTTTTCAGGCCGCGCGCCAGCAGCGCCTTGGTCCGGTAGCCCAACTGGCCGTCGACCACGCCGATGTCCTTGCACAGTTCATGGACGATCTGCGAGGTGAGCTCCTTGCGCAGCACGATCGAATATTCCTCCGAGCTTTCCTGTGCCTCGCATTTCAGGGCTTCCTCATGCGCATGGTGGGCGATGGCGGAAAACTGCTCGAAGGCGCCGGCGAATTCCTTGCTGATCCTGAACTCGTGCAGGATCTCGCCCCAGGTGATGATGCCAAAGCTCAGCGCATCCTCCACATCGTGGGCGGCGTAGGCGATTTCGTCGGCCAGGTCCATGATCTGGGCGTCGATGCCCTTGCGCACGGTGATGCCGTGCCGGGCCAGTTCGCCTGTCAGGAAATCGTAGTCATCGTCGTACAGGAATTTCTTGACCGCAGGCGTATCGCGGCGCTGGAAGTATTTGGTGATGCCGAACAGGGTGCGCACCGTCAGGTTCAGGCCCGCGTAGGCATGGTGCTTCTTCTCCAGCGTGCGCAGGATGCGGAAGGCTTGCGCATTGCCCTCGAAGCCGCCGACATCGGCCGCCAGTTCGTTCAGGATCTTTTCTCCGTAATGGCCGAATGGCGGATTGCCGATATCGTGCGCCAGCGAGCAGGTTTCGGACACCACCGTGCGCTCCAGCCCCAGGTCCGCCGCGATCGAACGCGCAATCTGCGCCACTTCCAGGCTGTGCGTGAGGCGGTTGCGGTTGAAGCGGTTGGCGTCCACGCCCAGCAGCTGCATCTTGCCCTGCAGGCTGCGGAAGGAGGCGGAGTAGAGCACCCGCGCATAATCGCGCATGCATTCCTCGCGGCCGGCGCTGCGTCCGTCGGACTGGGCGGCGTGCACGCGGTACTCCAGCGGCAGCACGAGGGCTTCCTGTTCCTTGGCGAAGGCGATGGTGTCGTCTGAATACATGATTGTCCTTAGGTTTGCTGGCATTCTAGTCGAGGCGCTGTGCCAAGGGTGTATATTGCACGCGGATTCGAATTTACGTTGGATGCAAAAATGTCACCTGTCTCACTCTTTCTCGTGGTCCTCGCTTACTTCGGCCTGCTGCTCGCCGTCGCGTGGTGGACTTCCCGCAACGCCAATAACGACAGCTTCTTCATCGGGAACAAGAGCTCCAACTGGATGCTGGTGGCCTTCGGCATGGTCGGCACCACGCTCAGCGGCGTAACCTTCATCAGCGTGCCCGGCGCGGTGGGAAAGGATGGTTTTGGTTATCTGCAGATCACCCTGGGTTATGTGCTCGGCTACCTCACCGTGGCCTTCGTTCTGCTGCCCCTGTACTACCGCCTGAAACTGACCTCGATCTACCACTACCTGGACGTGCGCCTCGGCCGCCGTTCCTACCAGAGCGGCGCCGCCTTCTTCATCCTCTCCCGCACGCTGGGCGCCACGGCGCGCCTCTACCTGGTGGTGAACATCCTGCAGGCGACGATCCTGGACAGCCTGGGCGTGCCGTTCTGGCTCACCAACCTGATCATCCTGGCGATGATCCTGCTCTACACCTACGAGGGCGGCGTGAAGACCATCGTCTGGACCGACACGCTGCAAACCACCGGCATGCTGCTGGGCCTCGTGACCTGCGTCGTCTTCCTGATGAACGAGATGCACCTGGACCTGGCGGGCAGCCTGGCGCAGATGGAAGCGCACGGCCTGTCGAAGATCTTCACGATGGACGTGGACAGCCCGAACTACTTCTGGAAGCAGGTGCTGGCCGGCGCCGCCATCACCATCGCCATGACGGGCATGGACCAGGAAATGATGCAGAAGAATATCTCGGTCAAGACCCTGGGCGGCGCGCAAAAGAATATGGTCACGCTGACCATCATCCTGACCGGCGTGCTGACTTTATTTCTCTTCCTGGGCGGCCTGCTGTACCTGTACGCCCCGCAGGCTGGCGTGAGCGCCGTTGGCGACAAGATCTTCCCGGCCGTGGTCATGGGCCACCTGCCGGCCGCCGTGCAGATGATCTTCTTCATCGCCCTCGTCAGCGCGCTGTTCCCCAGCGCGGACGGCGCGATCACGGCGCTGACGTCTTCCTTCTGCATCGATATCCTGGGTCTGAAGCGCCGCGAAGATTTGCCGGAAGCGCAGCGCACCCGCATCCGCCACCGCGTGCACCTGGGCTTCTGTGCGCTGTTCCTGGTGCTGGTGATGGTCTTCAAATGGATCGACAGCGCCAGCATGATCGGCGTGATCCTGAAACTGGCCGGCTACACCTATGGTCCGCTGCTTGGCCTGTTCGCCTTCGGCATCCTGAGCAAGCGCACGGTGCAGGACAAGTGGGTGCCCGCCATCGCGCTCGCCGGCCCGGCCGTCTGTGCCCTGATTGAGCACTATCAAGGGCTGCTGTTCGGCAGCTACCGCCTGGGCCTCGAACTGCTTATCATCAACGGGCTGCTGGTGATGGGCGGCCTGTTCCTGATTTCGTCACCGGAGCGCAGCAAACCACTGGATGCCGTTGTAACCGGAAGTGCGGTACAGTGATGCATGAATACTAATTTCACCCAGGAGTATTGATGTCCCGATCCGTGTTTTCCTATGTCCGCAGCGGTTTCTACTGGCTGTGGAATGCAGTGGACAGCACCCGCCGCTTCACGATGAACCTGATCTTCCTGATCATCGTGGTGGCCCTGCTGGTGCTGATCTTCGGCGGCGGCCTGAAGCCGCTGGGCGACAAGACCATGCTGGTGCTGAACCTGGATGGCGTGCTGGTGGAACAGTCCGCGGGCAATGCGCGCGAAGCGCTGATGGCAAACCTGAGCGGCAGCGACGTGCACAAGTCCATCCAGTTGCGCGATGTGCTGAATGTGCTGGATTCGGCCGCCAAGGACCCCCAGATTGCCGGCGTCGTGCTGGTCATGGATGAAATGGGCGGCGGCGGCCAGGCCATGCTGCGTGAAATCGGCGGCGCCGTCGACCGTTTCAAGGCCGGCGGCAAGAAGGTGGTGGCCTGGGGCTCCAGCTATAACCAGCGCCAGTACCAGGTGGCCATCCACGCCGATGAAATCTATCTGCATCCGATGGGCGCCGTAGTGCTCGATGGTTTCGGGCGCTACCGCAATTACTACCGCGATGCGCTGGACAAGGTGGGCGTGACCGTCAATGTGATGCGCGTCGGTACCTACAAGAGCTTTGCCGAGCCGTTCATCGCCAATGGCCCGTCGCAGGCGGCCGCCGAGGCGGATGCCTACCTGAATAACGACCTGTGGACCCGCTATACCCAGCAGGTGGAGAAGGCGCGCAAGCTGCCGGACGGTGCGCTGATGAAGGCCATCAACAACCTGCCGGAGCTGGTGAAGAATGCCGAAGGCGACTTGGCCAAGGTGTCGCTGCAGGCGAAGCTGGTGGATGGGTTGAAGACCAAGGATGAACTGCGCGAGCGCATGCTCAAGCTGGGCGTGGCCGATCCGGCCGTGAAGTCCTTCCGCCAGGTCAGCTTCGAGGATTACCTGGCCCGCCTGCGTCCCAAGCTGACGGGCGATGCGATCGGCGTGGTGATGGCGGTGGGCGAGATCGGCGACGGCGTGGCCGCGCCGGGCGCGATCGGCGGCCAGTCGACGTCCAAGCTGATTCGCATGGCGCGCGAGGATTCCAGCATCAAGGCGATCGTGCTGCGCGTGGATTCGCCCGGCGGCAGCGCCTTCGGCTCCGAGCTGATCCGGCGCGAACTGGAATTGACGCGCGCGGCCGGCAAGCCGGTGGTGGTTTCGATGGGCAATGTGGCGGCTTCCGGCGGCTACTGGATTTCGATGTCCGCCGACGAGGTGATTGCCGATCCGGCGACCATCACCGGTTCGATCGGCGTGTTTGCGCTGTTCCCGACCGTGGACAAGGTGATCGACAAGCTGGGCATCCACACCGCCGGCCAGACCACGACCTGGCTGGGCGATGCGGTCAACCCGCTGCGTCCGATGGACCCGCGCCTGGGGCAGGTGATCCAGGGCGCCATCAGCCATACGTATTCGGAGTTCACGTCCAAGGCCGCCAAGGCGCGTAATACGACGCCGGACAAGATCGACGCCGTGGCCCAGGGCCGCGTGTGGACGGGCGCCCAGGCGAAGGAGCGCGGGCTGGTCGATACGCTGGGCAGCTATGGCGATGCCCTGCGCTCGGCGGCTAAGCGCGCAAAGCTCGAGGGCGAGCCGCGCATCGTCTACATCGAGCGCGAAACCTCGCGCTTCGAGCGGCTGGTGGAGTTCTTCGGCGGTTCGACGGCGAAGGTGGTCAGCGAGCAGGTGAAGCTGGCGTTG
>DASWYX010000039.1:0-2777 GCA_036404755.1 Pseudoduganella sp. | reverse complement strand
AACATGCTGAAGCAGCTGGTGAACCAGGAAGCGTCCACCATGGAATGCGTGAAGGTGGTGCTGGTGACGCACGTCGCCGGCAAGCCGCCGCTGCTGGCGATCGACGCCGGCCGCCGCCTGGTGCAGTTGAACATCAAGCCGAGCTTTGCCCAGCTGGAAGGCTGGATCAATGCCCTGGAAGGCCGCGACGCCGAGCCTGATTCGCGCCGTGGAGGTGGCCGTGCTAAAGCCGCATGACAAGCATGAGCAAACCATCGTCAAGCGCGGCGGTGGCAAGCACGCCCACGACGAGCACGGCGGCGCCTGGAAAGTAGCCTTCGCGGACTTTTGCCTGGCGCTGATGTGCCTGTTCCTCGTGCTGTGGCTGATGGCTTCGCGTAACACGGAAAGCCTGGAGCAGATCCTGACCGAGGCCGACGGCAACAAGACCGACCAGGGCAAGGGCGTGATGCCGCAGCAGATCGGCGGCCCGCGCGGCAGCCTGATCGAGCGCTTCCCGATGCCGCGCACCGGCAACACCGACGTCGACGGCACCGCCACCAAGGGCTTCAACAAGGTGCCGCAGCAAACGGCCGAGCAGCGCATCCGCTATGAAACGCCGGAAGACCTGACCCTGCTGTCGCGCACCTTGGCCAAGATGAGCGCGGACGCCGGCCTGTCCAGCAACCTGGAATCCGTGGTCACGCCCTACGGCTTGCGCGTGATGATGCACGACACCGACAACCAGGGCATGTTCGTGCGCGGCAGCGCCGTGCCGACCGGCAAATTCGCCAAGCTGCTCAACCAGATGGGCCCGCTGTTTGCCAAGATGGAAAACCAGATGCTGATCGTCGGCCACACGGATTCGTTACAATATGCGGATACCAGCCATTCCGCGTTCTCGAACTGGAACCTGTCGTCCAACCGCGCCATGGCGGCACGCGCCCAGCTGTTGGCCGGCAGTATGCCGAAGGATAGCGTGCTGCAGGTGGTGGGCATGGCCGACCGCGCCCCGCTCGACCCGAAGCGCGCCGACGCCGGCGTCAATCGCCGTATTGAGATCCTGATCCTGACCAAGGGCCAGGCCAGGGCGATTGCCGACATGTTCGGCATGCCGGGCGAGCAGTCGCCGGTGAAGAATATCGATGAAGCCTTACCGGATGTGAACGTGCTGAAGCAGCTGCGCGACAAACTCCTCGAGGGCAGGAGCAATCGCAATGGCAATTGAGAAGACGAGAGGCAACCGCATGAGAATCAGTACTTCCACGCCGGGCGGCGTGGCCGTCCAGACTGTCGCCGACACGGCGCCGGCAGAACCGGTCCGCGCCACCGCGCCCGCCGCCGGCCAGGGCGAACTGCAATCGGCCGTGATGCAGCCTGCACTGCAGGCCATGAAAGACATGCCCGACATCGACCACGAGCGCGTGGCCCAGCTGCGCGATGCGCTGGCCAAGGGCGAGCTGCCCTTCGACGCCGGCAAGCTGGCCGGCCTGATCCAGCGCTTCCACCGGGGCGAGAAGTGACGACTACCGTTTCGTCCCTGTCGCGCCAGGATGCGATGAAGCAGCTGCTGGAAGGTATCGCCGCCGACCTGGCGGACTACGAACAGTTGCTGGGCCTGATCGAACAGCAGTTCGAGGCCGCCATCCGCCATCAAAGCGCGCGGCTGGGCGAAATCGCCGACGCGATCGGCGCCGCCGTGCCCGTACTGGAGGCGCGCCGCGCCCGCCGCGTGGAACTCGCCAGCCGCCTGACCGGCCCCAATCCGGCTATGGCCCAGGTTTTCGCCCTGCTCCGCGCCGAGCCGCGCGCCAAGCTGGAAGCGGACTGGCGCCGGCTGGAGGTGATGGTGCGCACCGCCAAGGAACTTGGCAAGCGCAACGCCGAGCTGCTGGCCGAACAATTCACCATCATGCAGCGCGTGCTGCATGGCGACGACCAGACTTATGAGCCGGCCTGATTTCTTCACGGCGCCGACGCGCGCCACCGCGGCCACCGCCGCTACCCAGTCGAACATGACGTCGGCACGCCCTGCGCTGCCGGCTGCATTTGCCGCGGGCGGCGGATTTGCCGCCCATGCCGCCTCGCCCACCTTGTCCACCTCGTCCGCGTCCTCCGCCGCCTCCGCCGCGCCGAGTGCGGCCTTCTCGGCCACCTTCCGTGCCGTGCAGGCCGATGTGTCCGCTTATCTTGCGAATGGCAGCAGTGGTTCCTTCGCCACTCCCGCCGGCGCCTCGCTGAATGCGGACGGCGCCGCCCTGCGCGCCCGCCTGCAGGCCGGCCGCGCCATCGGCGGCACGACCGAGGGCGTCGACAACGCCTCGCAGCTGGAATTCCTGGAAGCGATCCGGCCTTATGCGGAAGAGACGGGACAGCGCCTGGGCGTGTCGCCCGATATCGTGGCCGCCCATGCGGCGCTGGAGTCAGGCTGGGGACAGCGTCCCGTTCGCACCGCCAATGGCGGCGACAGCAACAACCTGTTCGGCATCAAGGCCAGCGGACAGTGGCAGGGCGATGTAGCAGCCAGCACCACGACCGAATACGAACACGGCGCGGCCGTGAAGCGCGTGGAGCGCTTCCGCAGCTATCCCGACCAGGCGGCGGCCTTCCGCGACTATGCGGATATGCTGACCGATAACCCGCGTTACCAGGCGGCGCTGAATGCCGGCAGCGACGCGCACGCCTTTGCACGGGGGCTCGCGGCTGGGGGATATGCCACGGACCCTTCGTATGCGGAGAAGCTGGCGGGCCTGGCGGCGACGATTTCCCGGCGCTGATGCTCGGCGGATCAATGATCC
>DASWYX010000038.1:0-2051 GCA_036404755.1 Pseudoduganella sp. | reverse complement strand
AAGGCCTTGTTCTGAATGCCCATGTCGTGCGCCGACATCAGGTCGTAACGCATGCTGGAAGAAACATGCAGGAAGTCTTCCGGCTTGGCGTTAAGCGTGTCGATCATGTACTCGAAAGCCTGCAGGCGCGGCTTGTAGGCCTTGGCCTGCTGGGCCGTGTAGACGCGGTGGAACGGCACTTCCAGCTTCTTCACGTTGTGGACCAGCTGGTTGTCCATGGCGTTGGACAGGATGACCAGCGGGATCTTGTCGGCGATCTTGGCCAGGCCGGCAACGGTGTCCGGGTGCGGACCCCAGGTCGGCACCGCATCGTAGATCGCGCTCACGTCGGACTCGCGGAAAGGCACCTTCCACTTGTTCGCGGTGCGCAGCAGGGAGTTGTACACCACCTCATAGTAAGGCTTCCACGCGCCCAGCACTTCATCGAGGCGGAAGGCTGAGAAGTCCTTGCAGAACTGGTCCATGTCCTCTGCGCTGATACGGTCGGCGAAGAGCTGACGCGCCGCAGGCGCCATCTGGAAGTAGATCAAGGTGCCGTAACAGTCAAAACTGATGTATTTCGGCCTGAAGACGATGCTCATGGAAGCCCTTTCATAGGTTGATCGAAGTATGAACATCATACCCAGCGAGCGCCAGACGATGGTGCCGCATTGGCGCGCGCATCGCACAGAATGCGGCGTTTGCGCGCACGTGCGCAGCATATTTTGCTGCCCCAGCGGCCCTATACTGGCGTCACTAATTCTACTGCCGGAAACCAGCAAATGACCGTACTTTTGAAGACCGATGCCGAGCGCGCCGCGCGCTGGGCAGCATATTTTGCCGAGCATGCGCCGGACATCGATTTCCGCACCTGGCCGGACGCCGGCGACCTGGCGGACGTGCGCTATTTCGTCGGCTGGCAGGCCGACCGGGGGCTGCTGGCCGCCATGCCGCGGCTGGAAGTCTTCTTCGCTTCCGGCGCCGGCGTCGATCACCTGGATTTCGGCGCGATTCCGCAGCACGTGCCGGTCGTGCGCATGGTCGAGCCGGGGATCGTGGAGAGCATGGTCGAATTTGCGGTAATGAACATACTGGCGCTGCATCGGGACTTGCTGCACTACGCTCGCGCCGAGCCGGGCGCCTGGCAGGCGCGCCCTGTGCGGCCGGCCAGCACGCGCAGCGTCGGCGTAATGGGTCTTGGCGTGCTGGGGCAGGCCTTGCTCGAGCGCCTCTCGTCATTTGGCTTTCGGCGTCGGGCATGGAACCGTTCTGCACGTGAGCTGGCGGGCGTGGAATGTTTTGCTGGCCAGTCCGGGCTGGCTCCTTTCGCGGCCGGCTGCGACATTCTCGTCTGCCTGTTGCCGCTGACGGACGAAACGCGCGGCATCCTTGGCCGCGAGCTGTTTGCCGCCCTGCCGAGTGGCGCGGCGCTGCTGAATGTGGGCCGTGGCGGGCATCTGGACCAGGATGCGCTGCTGGACTCGCTGCGCACCGGGCAGCTGAGCGCTGCCATCCTGGACGTAACCGATCCCGAGCCCCTCCCCTCAGATCACGCCCTCTGGCGCGAGCCGCGCGTGCTCATCACCCCGCACATCGCAGCCATGACTCAGCCCGAAACCGCCGCGCCCGTGCTGCTGGCCAACCTGCGCCGGCATCTGTCCGGCCAGCCCCTGCACGACATAGTCGACCGCCACCGCGGCTACTAGGAGCCTGATCGCGTCCGCACTACGCGCTTTTCGAGATCCATCATGCGTCGCCAAAGCGCGTGAGCGCGTGAGCGCGCCGCGTCGCGAAAAGCCGCACGCTCCGCGCCGCCCTGCGAAGCGTCGGATGCCCCCCGGCGTGTCTGAGGTACCCCACGCGCCGCTCCGGGCGCTTCGCGAAACCTCGTACGCGTCGCCGGCCCGTCGCCGAAAACCGCCCGCCCTGCGGTGCAATGCGGTACGTCATACACGACGCGGTCGCTGCGGAATATCGTACGCGCTCCGGCGCCGCACGGAGCGCCGGTACGCGCCGCGGCGTGCTGCGGAACGCCGCAAGAGCAGCGGCGCACTGCTGAACGCCTTACGAGC
>DASWYX010000037.1:0-10599 GCA_036404755.1 Pseudoduganella sp. | reverse complement strand
TAGGCGCCGATGCCCGGCTTCATCATCTTGCTCAGCACATTGGACTCGGTGTGCTCCGGCGCGATCTTCAGCAGGCCACCGACGTGGTGCGTCACCAGTTCCTTCACATATTCCGGCGAACGCACGGCCAGGTCGTAGCGCAGGCCGGACTGGATCAGGATCTTCTTCACGCCCTTGATTTCGCGCGCCTTGCGGCACAGCTGGATCAGCTTGCTGTGGTCGGTGCCCAGGTTGCTGCAGATGGTCGGGTACACGCACGACAGGCGGCGGCAGGTCTCTTCGATCTTCTTGTCCTGGCAGGACAGGCGGTACATGTTGGCGGTCGGGCCGCCCAGGTCCGTGATGGTGCCTGCGAAGTTCTAGGTGGTCTCGCTAAACAGAACGATCTCGCGCAGGATCGGCCAGTTCCTCGGATCGTAATAGCGCAGGAAAGCCTTGTGCGCCTGGCGCTGCTTCAGCGTGCGCGGCGTTTCCACCGTTTCCGAATCGTCCGTCACCTTGTGCAGCGGGTTCTTGCGCGAGTGGTACATGGCGCTTGCCATCGCCATCGGCGTCGGCATGAAGGTCTGCACCTGGTCGAGGCGGAAGTTGTTTTTCTTCAGCCACAGCGCCAGGTTCAGCATGTCCTCATCCGTCGCGCCCGGGTGGGCGGCGATGAAGTAAGGGATCAGGTACTGCTTCTTGCCCGCTTCCAGCGAATACTTTTCGAACAGGGCCTTGAACTCGTCGTAGGCGCCGATGCCCGGCTTCATCATCTTGCTCAGCACATTGGACTCGGTGTGCTCCGGCGCGATCTTCAGCAGGCCGCCCACGTGGTGGGTCACCAGTTCCTTCACGTACTCGGGCGAGCGCACGGCCAGGTCGTAGCGCAGGCCGGACTGGATCAGCACCTTCTTCACGCCCGGAATCGCGCGCGCCTTGCGGTACAGCTTGATCAGCGGATTGTGGTTGGTGCCCAGGTTCACGCAGATCGACGGATAGACGCAGGACAGGCGGCGGCAAGTCTCTTCGATGCTCTTGTCCTTGCAGGACAGGCGGTACATGTTCGCGGTCGGGCCGCCCAGGTCGGAGATGATGCCGGTGAAGCCCTTGGTCTTGTCGCGGATATGCTCGATCTCGCGCAGGATGGACGGCTCGGAACGGCTCTGGATGATGCGGCCCTCGTGCTCGGTGATCGAGCAGAAGGTGCAGCCGCCAAAGCAGCCGCGCATGATGTTGACCGAGAAGCGGATCATTTCCCACGCCGGGATATTGGCATTGCCATAGCTCGGATGCGGGCCGCGTGCGTATTCGAGGTCGTAGACATTGTCCATCTCGTCCATCTGCAGCGGCAGCGGCGGCGGATTCATCCACACATCGCGGTCGCCGTGCGCCTGCACCAGCGCGCGGGCGTTGCCGGGATTGGACTCCAGGTGGAACACGCGCGAAGCGTGGGCGTACATCACCGGGTCGTCCTTCACCACGTCGTAGGCCGGCAGGCGCACCACGGTCTTGTTGTGCTTTTCCTTCGCTGCGGCCAGGCGCTCCTCGCGCGTCATGATGACGATGGGCTTGACCGTCGGCTCGGGCGCCGCGTTCTCGGTGGCGCACTCCTTCGTGTCTTCCTTCGCCATGGCGTAAGGATTCGGATGGGCGTCGATGCGGCCCGGCACGTCCACGCGGGTGGAGTTGTGCACCGACCATTCGGCGTCCGGCAGCCAGCCTTGCGGGACCAGGAAGGCGGTGCCGCGCAGGTTCTTGATGTCCTTGATGCTTTCGCCCTCGGCGATGCGGCGCGTCAGGTCCACCAGCGCGCGTTCGGCATTGCCGAAGATCAGCAGGTCGGCCTTGGACTCGATCAGCACCGAGCGGCGCACCTTGTCCGACCAGTAATCGTAGTGGGCGATGCGGCGCAGCGACGCCTCGATCGAGCCGATCACGACCGGCACGCCGGGGAAGGCTTCGCGCGCTTTCTGCGCGTAGACCGTCACGGCGCGGTCGGGGCGCTTGTTCGGTTCGCCGTTCGGCGTATAGGCATCGTCCGAGCGGATCTTTTTGTCAGCCGTATAACGGTTGACCATCGAGTCCATATTGCCGGCCGTGATGCCCCAGTACAGGCGCGGCTTGCCCAGTGCGCGGAAGGATTCCACGTTGTTCCAGTCCGGCTGGGCAATGATGCCCACGCGGTAACCCTGCGCTTCCAGCAGGCGGCCGACCAGGGCCATGCCGAAACTCGGATGGTCAATATAGGCGTCGCCGGTGACGAGGATAACGTCGCACTGGTCCCAGCCCAGGGCCTCCATTTCGGCGCGGGACATGGGAAGGAAAGGCGCAGACGCAGCGCGGGCAGACCGCTTGGGAACGGCCGCAAAAAGATTAGCTGGGGAATTCATCCCGGCATTTTACAGGAAAGCGCGCCGCTTCGCGCACCACGCCGCAAAAAAGCCTTTATTTTTCAGTTACTTGTGCGCAAAGAGAAAGGAAAGGATGGCAAATATTTATTGAATATCGTGCCTTTTTTGCTATAACTGTAATACACCATAGGAGACAGGAGGTACATCATGCGACGCAGACTGTATTACATGCTTCCCAACGTCCAGGCCGCGCGCGCGGAGCTCGATGAGCTCCTGTTGGCGCGCATTGAAGAACGCCACATCCGCTTCCTCGCCAAGGAAGGCACATTGCCCGACGATTGTCCGGGGTGCAGCTTCCTCGTTAAGACCGATTTGATCCATGGCGCCCAACTCGGCGTGATCATCGGTGGCGTAGTGGGCCTGTTGGCCGGTATCTTCCTTGTGATGTTCCCCCCCGAAGGGCTGACCATGCGCACCGCGGCGATTTTGCTGGTGGCACTGGGCGGCGCCCTGTTCGGCGGCTGGGCAAGCGGCATGAATGCAGCAGCGATTCCCAACAAGAAGCTGGAGCAGTACACCGACCGCATCGAACAGGGCCAGGTCCTGATGATGGTGGACGTGCCGGTCCGGCGCATGAAGGAAATCGAGGAGATGATCGCCAAGCGTCATCCCGACTTCAAGTTTGGCGGTGAAGAGCCGCCCATGCTGGCGTTTCCTTAACGCCGGCCTCCCGGGGGACGGTGCTGCATTGACCGCCATTCCCCGGGGTCCTCCGTCCCTGTTCGTCCTTCCCTAGATTCCCATATTGCCCAGGATGCGCGTCAGTTCGCGCAGCGTCGGTTCGAGCGTTGGATGCTTGGCCGCGAACTGCGCCGACAATTCCTGGCTGCGTTCGGCCAGGCCGTAGGTGGTGGTCTCTTCCCCTTCCGCTTCGCGCTGTTCCAGCAGGTGTTTGATGTCGCTTTCCAGCTGCAGCAGCAAGTCTTGCAATTCCTCGTCCACCGGACCGTGGTGGGCCAAGGCATTGTGCAGATTTTTCAACGACGCCTTCAGATTGCTGTCCATGGTGCGGTCCCCGTTGTAGTCGCGATAGTGTTTTTATACACCCATTTCGCGCGCCCAGCCACGAATGCGCTCAATTTCACCGGCCGCCAGGTTCAGCGAGCGCAGAAAGTCTTCATGCGCTTGCGGCGACTGGTGCTCGAACAGCGCATGCCAGCGCGCCATCGCCTCGTCGTCCAGTCCCGCCGCACGCAGCATGGCCGTCCAGCGCTCTTTCGTCATCGCCGGCTCGCCCGCCGCCGGCGGGCCGCTTGCGCCCGCGCGCAGCAACTGCAGCAGCACGTCCTGCTGCTCGCGCAGCTGCGCGATATCGCGATGGATGTCGCGCAGGCGGCGCTCGATCAGCGATGCCTGGTCGCCGCCCTGCAGCAGCGCGGCGATGGCGTCCAGCCCCAGGCCGGTCGCGCGATAGGCACGTATCTGCTCGACGCGCGCGACGACGGACGGGCCGAAAGTGCGGTACCCCGCCGCCGTGCGCGCGGGCGCAATCAGGCCCAGGCGCTCATAGTTCAGCAGCGCCGTGCGCGACACGCCTGCACGGCGGGCGAGCGCGCCAATGGTCAGCGGCTTCATGGCAACGGCTCGCGGTCGGGCGGCACAAAGCGCTCGCGCGCATGTGCTTCGGCCAGCAGCGATGGCGAGTAGTGCAGCGCCAGCATACCGCGCGCATCGGCCAGCACCGCGTCGCGCCCGTGCGCGCGCAGCAGGTGCATCAGGGCTTCGGTGATCGTGCGATGGAATTTATCCGCCGCGCCGAGGTGGGCGGCGTAGGCGCGGATGCCGTCGCAGGTGCGCGTGACGGCTTCGTCGAACGGGTGCCGTTCGAGGTAGAGCCACGCCAGCCGCACATGGCCGGCGTGGTTGAAGTGCTCCTTCGGGAGCGTGCAGCGTTCGAAGCTGCTGAGGAAGTCCTGATCGTCCATGGCCAACAGCATAAAGCTGTCTACCATGGACAGGTCAAGCCTTATTGCTCCGTCAGGCCGCGGCGTTCCAGCAGCGGTTCGATCCTGGCGTCGCGGCCGCGGAATTCGCGGTACATCTGCATCGCGTCCATCGTACCGCCCTTGGACAGCAGCATCTTGCGGAAGCGGTCGCCGTTCTTGCGCAACATGCCGCCGTTTTCCTTGAACCACTCGACGGTATCCGCGTCCAGCTTCTCCGACCACAGATAGCCGTAGTAGCCGGCCGAGTAGCCGCCCGCGAACACGTGCGAGAAGTAGGTGGTGCGGTAGCGCGGCGGCACAGGGCCGAAGTCCACGCCCGCGTCCTTCAGCGATGCGGCCTCGAAGGCCAGCACGTCCGACGGGATCTTGTCGGCCGGCAGCTGGTGCCAGCGCTGGTCCAGGATCGAGGCGGCCAGGTACTCGGTGGTGCGGAAGCCTTCATTGAACTTGCCGGACGCCTGTACCTTGTCCAGCAATTCCTTCGGCATCGGCGCGCCGGTCTGGTAGTGCCTGGCGTAGTTGTTCAGCACTTCAGGCCAGGTCGCCCACATCTCGTTCACCTGCGACGGGAATTCCACGAAATCGCGCGGCACACGGGTGCCGGCGAAGCGCGGGTACTTCACGTCCGAGAACATGCCATGCAGGGCGTGGCCGAACTCGTGGAACAGGGTGCGGGTTTCGTCATAGGTCAGCAGGGTCGGTTCGCCGGCGGACGGTTTCGGAATGTTCAGGTGATTCGCCACCACCGGATGGGTGCCCAGCAGTTTGGACTGCGACACATAGGCATTCATCCAGGCGCCGCCACGCTTGTTGGAGCGGGCGTAGAAGTCGCCGATGAAGATGGCCAGCTGCTTGCCGTTCGCGTCGAACACGTCGAACACGCGCACGTCCGGGTTATAGACCGGCAGGTCATGGCGTTCCTTGAAGGTGATGCCGTACACCTTGCCGGCGGCGAAGAACACGCCGTTGGTCAGCACATTATTCAGCTCGAAGTAGGGCTTCAGCTGGTTCTGGTCGAAGGCGTAGCGCTGCTGACGCACCTTGTCGGTGTAGAAGGCCCAGTCCTGCGCGGCATTGGCGAAGCCGCCCTTGTCGGCGTCGATCGCGCTCTGAATGTCCGCCGATTCCTTGCGCGCGTTGTTGACGGCAGGCTTGGCGAATTCGGCCAGTAGCTTGTTGACGGCGTCCGTATCGTGCGCGGTCTGGTCTTCCAGGTTGTAGGCGGCGTGGCTGGCATAGCCCAGCAGCGCAGCGCGTTCGGCGCGCAGCTTGACGATCTTCAGCACGACTTCGCGGTTGTCGAACTCATTGCCACGGCTGCCGCGCGCCAGCGATGCCGCCAGCAGGCGCTCACGGGTGGCGCGGTTGGTCAGCACTTCCAGCGGCGCCTGGCCAGTGGTGTTGGCGACGGGGATCACGAACTTGCCGTCCATGCCGCGCTTCTTCGCTTCGGCGGCGGCGGCGTCGATGGCCTTGTCGGACATGCCGGCCAGTTCCTCGCGCGTGTCGACCACCAGTGCGGACGCATTGGCTTCCTTCAGCACGTTCTGGCTGAACTGGGTGGACAGTGCCGCCAGCTCGGAGTTGTAGGCCTTCAGCTTTTCCTTGTCGGCGGCGGACAGCCTGGCGCCGGCGCGCACGAAGTCGGTGTGATAGCGTTCCAGCAGGCGCTTCGATTCGGCGTCGAGGCCCAGCTTGTCGCGCTTGTCGTACAGGGTCTTGATGCGGGCGTAGAGTTTTTCGTTCAGGCGGATCGCGTCGCTGTGCGCGGACAGCTTCGGCGCCAGTTCGCGGTTCAGCGCTTCCATCTGGTCGTTGGTGTTCGCGCCGGACAGGTTGCCGAACACGCTCGATACGCGGTCCAGCAGGCGGCCGGAGCGCTCCATGGCGACGATGGTGTTGTCGAAGGTCGGCGCCTTCCTGTTGTTGGCGATGGCTTCGATCTCCACCATCTGCTGGCGCATGCCTTCGATATACGCCGGACCGTAGTCTTCGTTCTGGATCTTGTCGAAGGCCGGATAGTGCAGCGGCAGGGTGCTCTCTTTGGCGAACGGATTCGTTGCGGGTAGCAGCGAAGCCGGTTCGGCATGGGCAGCGCCGGCGATGGCCAGGCTGGCGGCGATGATCAGCATCTGTGGACGGTACATACTCTCTCCCTGGTAATGGCTCTCCCACCGCACGGTGCCGCGGCGCGAAGGGTCAAATAATAACAGCCGGGTTTTGCAAAGTCATTGGCGCGCAATGCTGCGCTGCGCAATCGCAATTGCAATCACCGCGGCAATGGCGCTTGTGACAACGGTGGAGCGGCTGCGCCGGCGGCGCTGCCGAAATCAGTAGTGAGGGGGACGCTCGTTGAGCGGGGTCTGGTTGCTCTGTGCGTTGTTGCGCACGTGCTCAGCCAGCGCGGTCAGCATGGCTTCGAGCTTGTCGATCTGCTTCTGCTGCTCATATACGCGCTGGTTCAGCGACTCCACCAGATCCTCCTGGTGCGCCAGCTTGATTTCAATATCGACAAAACGTTCTTCGCTGCTCACGGCCGGCTCCCGCACAATAAAGCCGCCATTCTACCGGACGCGCCGGCGCATCCAGCGCAACATGGCCGCGCTCACGCCGGCCTGCAGCGCCATCAGGCGGGTTTGGTTTCCCTTGGCGTGGAGAGAAGCTCCTTCATGCGCGCCAGCCGCTCGCGCGGCGACAGCACTTCGGTTTCCTTCGGCGCCGCATCGCCCACATCGAGCGCCATCTCCGCCACGAAGCGCGAGATGTCGCACTGGACCTGTTCGCCGGCGCGCTTGCGCTTCTTGCACCAGGTGAGCTGCAGGGTGCGCTGGGCGCGCGTGATCCCCACATACATCAGGCGCCGTTCCTCCTCGATGCGCTGCGCCAGCAACTCGATCGGCGCGTCCGGATCGCCCTTGTGCGGCAGGATGCCCTCCTCCACGCCCACCAGGAACACGTGCGGATACTCCAGGCCCTTGGAAGCATGCAGGGTCGACATGCGGATCGCATCCGGCTCCTCATCCTTCCCTTCCAGCATGGACATCAGCGCCACCATCTGCGTCAGCTCCAGCACATTCTTCTCTTCGCCATCGCGGTCCTTGCCGCCGCGGCCGCGGTCCTTCAGCCAGTTGACGAATTCGAGCACGTTGTCCCACTTGCTCTGCGCCGCACGCTCCTCGAAGGAATCGTACAGATAGTGCTCGTAGTGCATGCCTTCCATCATATCGTCCAGCACCTGGGCCGCATTGTCGCCGCTGCCCGAAGGACCGGGACGCGTGGCGCGCGATTCCAGTTCCAGGATGAAGTTGCAGAAGTCGCGCAGGGGACCGAGCTGGCGGTCCGTCAGCACCGACTCGATGCCGCCCTTGAACACGGCCTCGAACAGCGAGCATTGCCACTTGCCCGAGAAGGAGCCCAGCGCTTCCAGCGTGGTCTGGCCGATGCCGCGGCGCGGCGTGGTGGCGGCGCGGATGAAGGCCGGATCGTCGTCCTGGTTCGCCAGCAGGCGCAGGTAGGCGATGATGTCCTTGATTTCCGCCTTGTCGAAGAAGCTCTGGCCGCCGGAGATCGTGTAGGGAATGCGCTGGTTGCGCAGCGCCTGCTCGATCACGCGCGCCTGGTGGTTGCCGCGGTAGAGGATGGCGTAATCGGACCACTTGTTCTTGCGCTCGAAGTGGTCGGCCGAAATCATGATCGCCACCTGGTCGGCCTCCTGCTCCTCGTTGGCCATCGCATGCACCTTGATCGGCTCACCGATGCCCAGCTCCGACCACAGCGACTTCTCGAACAGCTTCGGATTGTTCTGGATGACCGCGTTGGCCGCCTGCAGAATGCGCGTGGTGGAGCGGTAGTTCTGTTCCAGCTTGATCAGGCGCAGGTCGGGGAAGTCCACCTGCAGCAGGCTAAGGTTCTCCATCGTCGCGCCACGCCAGCCGAAGAGCGCCTGGTCGTCGTCGCCCACGGCGGTAAACATCGGCTTCTTGCCCAGCCCCGTCACCATCAGCTTCACCAGCTCGTACTGGCAAGTGTTGGTGTCCTGGTATTCGTCGATCATCAGGTAGCGCAGGCGGCGCTGCCAGCGGTCGCGCACATCGTCGTGATTGCGGAACAGTTCCACCGGCAGGCGGATCAGGTCATCGAAGTCCACCGCCTGGTAGGCGGCAAGCGTGGCGATATAGCTGCCGTAGATGCGCGCGGACTGCGCCTCGTCCTCGGTCTGCGCCTGCTTCAGCGCCTGCTCCGGCGTGACCAGGCCATTCTTCCACAGCGAGATATCGTTCTGGATGCCGCGGATCAGCTGCTTGTCCGTGGTCAGGGCGAGGTCCTGCACCAGGGAGTAGCAATCGTCGCTGTCCATGATGGAGAAGCGGTCCTTCAGGCCCAGGTGGTTGCACTCCTGGCGCAGGATGCGCACGCCCAGCGAGTGGAAGGTGCACACGGTCAGCTGTTTCGCCTGTTTCGGCTGCTTCAGCATCTTGCCGACGCGCTCCTGCATCTCCAGCGCCGCCTTGTTGGTGAAGGTCAGCGCGGCGATGGTGCGCGGGTCATAGCCGCGGTCCTCGATCATGTGGGTGATCTTTTGCGTGATCACGCGCGTCTTGCCCGACCCCGCCCCCGCCAGCACAAGGGCTGGACCGTCGAGATAGAGCACGGCTTCGCTTTGTGGGCCGTTAAGGCCGAACTGTGGTTTGGACATTGTTTCGGGGAATGGAGAGGCAGTACAGCCGGCCATTGTAACGCCTCAAGTGTTGATATTTGAGCGCGGAGAAGAATATAGTGGTGTGAAACCTAAAAAAATATCGGGCAGAGTATTATGAAATTTGAACATTTAATAGAAGTGAACGATCCCCTCAATCCGCTGATGGACACCATCACCCACGAGCAATTGTGGCGTGGCCTGGTGCTGCGTGCGGAGTCGCCCAAGCTCTTCGTGCCGCACCTGGACGAAGTGCAGATCGACCAGCGCAACGAAGACGGTTTCCGCCGCCGCCTGCGCTACGGCGACCTGGTGATCGAGGATACGGTGGAGCTGCACCGCCCCTATGTGGTGCGCTACAACGTCGAGGCGCAGAAGGACATCAGCAAGTCCAGCCTGACGATGACCATCGAAATCCCTGAGCCGGAGCGCCTCTACGTGCGCTTCGAGTACGACGATGGCCACGACGCGGCCACCGATGCGGCCAATGCCATGTACGACGATTTCCGCCGCTCCGCTTACCAGGAGTCGGATATCGACACGATCCGCGTGGTGCGCGAGCTGGCCGAAACCGGCCGCCTGGACGCATCCCTCAACTGATCTTCAGCAGCCCGGGGTGCAATCCGGGCAAGTCTGCTTCGGCGGCGGCGATTTCTCCAGCTGCTGCGCCAGATCCCGCAGCGCCGTGCGCAAGCCCTCTTCCACTACCGGGTGGTAGTAGGGCATCTCCAGCATGTGCTTGACCGTCATCCCCGTCTGGTGCGCCCAGGACAGGAGATGGCCGACGTGCTCCATGCGCGGGCCGATCATTTCGGCGCCGAGGAAGAGGCCCGTGCCGTATTCGCCATAGACGCGCAGCATGCCCTTGTTCTGGCGCATGACGCGGCTGCGCCCCTGGTCCTCGAAGGAGACCATGCCGACCGCAAAGTTGCCCTTGTGCGAACAGCACAGCTCAGGATAGCTCGCGCCCAAGGTGACGATATTCGGTTCGGTGAAGGCGATGACCAGGGGCGTGCGGCGCAGGCCGGGGCGCACGTCCGGATAGCTGGCGGCATTGCTGCCGGCGATCTTGCCCTGGTCGGCCGCTTCGGGCAGCAGGGGCAGCTCGTTGTTGGCGTCGCCGGCGATGAAGATCGGGCTGTCGCCGCACTGCATGGTCTTGCTGTCGTAGACAGGGATGCCGAGCGGACCCAGTTGCAGGCCGGTGAGTTCGATGCCGAGATTGTCGACGTTCGGTTTTCGGCCGGTTGCCACCAGCAGGTATTCGTAGGATTCGATGCGCTCGGCGCCGGCGACATCGCGGCTGGTCACGCGCAGGGTTTCGCCCGCATTCTCCACGGACGTCACCTGGGTCTGGAAACGGAGATCGAGTTCGGCGCCCAGCACGGCGGCGGCGTTTTCCTTCACCATGGGATCGCCCAGTTGCGCCACGCTGCTGCCACGGGCGAACAGCGCCACGCGCACGCCGAGACGATGCAGGGCCTGGCCCAGTTCCAGGCCGATCACGCCGGTGCCGACGATGGCAATCGACTGCGGCAGGTCGGTCCAGTCGAAGACCGCGTCG
>DASWYX010000036.1:0-3602 GCA_036404755.1 Pseudoduganella sp. | reverse complement strand
CCAGGGCTCCCAGGCCGCCCTTGTAGCCCTGGCCAACGGCCTTGAACTTCCAGTCGGCGCCGTTGCGATAGACTTCGCCGAACACCATCGCCGTTTCCGTCGAGCTGTCCTCGGACAGGTCGTAGCGGGCGATCTCGCGGTTGTTGGCGGCGTTCACGCAGCGTACGAATGCGCGCTGCACCTGGCCGAAGTTCTGGCGGCGGGCATCGGCTTCGTGGATGGTCACGCAGATCGCGATGCGCTCCACATCCTGCGGCACGCGGCTCAGCTCAAAGCTGACGGTTTCGTCGTCGCCCTCGCCGGCGCCGGTGCGGTTGTCGCCGCTGTGCGTGACCGAACCATCGGTCGACTTCAGGTTGTTGTAGAAAATGAAGTCCAGGTCGCTGCGCACCTTGCCGTCCACTTTCAGCAGGAAGGCGGAGCTGTCGATATCGAAGGCTGCGCCATCGGTGGCGCGCACATCCCAGCCCAGTCCCACCGTCAGTTTCGACAGGCCCGGGGCTTCTTTGCTCAGGTTGACGTTACCGCCTTTTTGCAGACTGATTGCCATGATTTGCTTCTCCTATTGAGTAAGACACCTTGCATGCGCGGCGTGCCGGTGTCCAATGAGCACGCCGCGTTTTCCTTACTGGCTCAGGGCCAGCTGATGCTTTCGCTTGTACTGGATCGAGGACCACAGCGAACCTGCGATGAAGGCCACGCCAATCAGGCCGGTCACCACTTCAGGGATGTGGAACTTCATACTCGCCAGCATGATCACCGCCAGGATGCCGATCGCGTAGTGCGCGCCGTGCTCCAGGTAGACGTATTGGTCCAGCGTGCCCTTGTGCACCAGGTAGACCGTCATCGAACGCACGAACATCGCGCCAATCGCCAGGCCCAGCATGATGATCACCACGTCGCTGGTGATGGCGAACGCGCCGATCACGCCGTCAAAGCTGAACGATGCATCCAGCACTTCCAGGTAAAGGAAGCCGCCGATACCGCCGCGCTTGACCATATCGCCCACGTTGCTGCCGGTTTCCTCTTCCTTCTCCAGGAAGCTGGACAGCGCATCGACGCCCACATAAATCAGCACGCCCCAGATACCCGAGATCAGCACGATCATCTTCTGCGCTTCGTCGACGATGGACAGGCTGCCCAGCAGCACGCCCAGCGCGATCATCACGGCAATCGAAGAGACCTTGCCCAGCGCGCCGAGCTTGCGCTCGAAATGGCCCAGCCAGTGCAGTTCCTTCTCATGGTCCAGGATGAAGTTCAGGAACACCATCAGCAGGAACATGCCGCCGAATGCCGCCACCTCGGCGTGGTGGTTGGTCAGGTGCGTCGAGAAGCCTTTCGGGTCGTTCAGCGCCAGGTTCCAGACGTCGGGAATGCTCAGGTCAGCCGCCACCGCCACGATCACCAGCGGGAACACCAGGCGCATGCCGAACACCGCGATGATGATGCCCAGGCCCAGGAACAGCTTTTGCCAGAACGCGTCCCAGGTCTTCAGCACGGAAGCGTTGACCACCGCATTGTCGAAGGACAGCGAAACTTCCATCACGCCCAGGATGAGCGCGATCCACAGCGCGGAAAGCGCGCCCGTGATGCCCGTGTGTTGGTAACCCCACCAGCCTGCCGCTACAAGGCAGACCAGGGTCACCAGGAATGAAATCCTGAAATGCTTCATCGTGAAACCCCTTCTTGTTGATGTACAGGGCGCAGTTTAAAGAAAAGCACCGAATGGAAAAATGGAAGATAATTGAAGTATTACTTCGTAAAAACAGAACCATGAAAACCACCGGCCTCAATTTCCGCCACCTGTACTTCTTCCGCGTGGTGGCTGCCGAGGGCAGCGTCACCCGCGCCGCGGAACGCCTGGGACTGGCGATCCAGACCGTCAGCACCCAGATCCAGGCGCTCGAGCAATCGATAGGGAAATCACTGCTGACCCAGCAGGGCCGCCGCCTGGTGCCGACGGAGGTGGGCCGCGTGGCGCTGACTTACGCGGAAGAGATCTTCGAGCTGGGCGACCGCATGCAGGAAGCGCTGGAAGATGTGGATGCCGGGAAGATGAGATTGACGGTGGGCATTTCCGATTCCCTGCCCAAGCTGATCGCCTTCCGCCTGCTGCAAGCCACCCAGGCGCTGGACAAGCAGGTCAAGCTGGTCTGTATGGAAAATGAATTCGATTCCCTGCTGGCCGACCTCGCCCTGCATAAGCTGGACGTGGTGCTGACCGACCGCTCGGTGCGCGCCACGGCCAGCCTGCGCGTCTTCAGCCACTTGCTGGCCGAAAGCGAAATGAAGCTGTTCGGCACCGGCAAGCTGGCGCGCAAGTACAGCAAAAATTTTCCACACAGCCTGCAGGGCGCCCCGCTGCTGCTGCCGACCCGTAACAACGCCCTGCGCGGACGCATCGACGCCTGGTTGCTGCAGCACGGCGTCCGGCCGGATATCGTGGGGGAGTTCGAGGATAACGCGATGCTCAGCACCTTCGGCCGCAATGGCATGGGCCTGTTCTTTGCGCCTGCCGCCCTGGCCGAGGATGTGCAGGACCAGTACGGCGCGCACGAAGTCGGCGCCGTGCCCGAACTGCGCGAACAGTTCTATGCGATCTCGAGCGAGCGCCGCATCCGCCATCCGGCCGTGGAAGCCATCCTGGCGGCGGCGCACGAGCTGACTTAAGCGATTTTCTGCGCCTGCGCCTTGTGGTGGGCGCCCAGCGCGCCCAATCCGGCCAATGCATAACGGACCATGTCCGCCGCCACTGCGTCCGGCTCGTCGCTGATGGCCGGGAAGAGTTTCTCGCGCATGGCCTGCGGCGCCATCAGCAGCCCCAGGCAGGGCGACATCAGGAAGAACAGCCCGCGCTGCAGGCCGGGGCTGCCGATCGGCAGGCCGATGATTTCAGACACCAGCCCCAGCATCACCATCGCCTTCGGTGCGATGGCCTGGTGCACCAGCGCCGGTGCGTGCACGGTCGGCGCCATCAGCTCACGCAGCACAACTTTTGCACCCCAATGCGCGTGCTTGCCCACGGCCCGGCGCACAATCCCCCCCAAAATCATCGCCAGTTTTTCCTCAGCCGGAATATGCTGGGATGTGACGGCCTGCATGTCTTCCAGTTTCAGCAGGTAGTGGTGGGCTTCCACCAGCACGGCCTCATATAGCTGGCCGCGGCCGCCGAAGTGATAATTGACCGCAGCCATATTGACGCCGGCGCGAGTGCAGATTTCCTTGCTGGTGGCGTCGGCAAAGCCGCGCTCGGCAAAGACTTGCCCCGCAACATCGAGCAAATGTTGCTTGGTTGCGTCGCCGTCCTGGCGCGATCCCCGCGCCGGGACTGCTTCTGATTTTCGGATGGAAGTCGCCATGGCACGCATTGTAGGTCCTACCGTAAAAGATAGCACGCGACGCAAATAATTCTAATTGTAATTTGAATTTGAACGTACAATAAAGTGGCATTCCCGCCGCACATGAGGTTTCATCATGAACAAGAAAGTCGCCGTCATCGCTGTACTCGCCGTCTCCGCCTGCGCCGCCCTCGCCTGGTATCTCACCCGCCCTGCCGACAACGGCAAAGACCTTGTCCTCTATGGCAATGTTGACCTAAGACA
>DASWYX010000035.1:0-3026 GCA_036404755.1 Pseudoduganella sp. | reverse complement strand
AAAACCAGCGCCGGCAAGTGGCAAGCTTCATTGCTGAAGTAATGACGCGCAAGGATGAGGCACCGGGCCGTGCCGGCGGTGGCGAGCGTCCCTCCGGCGACAGCGGCGGGCGCCACCGTGGCGGACACAGCGGCATGGGCGGCGGCATGGGCGCGCCGGGCAGCGGGCGATAGCCACCAAAAAGTATCGAAAAGTAAAAAACGGCCCTTCGGTGGGCCGGCGCCGCCTGGCCGCGCTTACAATGCCAGCGCCGCATTCCAACCGAACCGTGCCAGCCTTCCGCCCGCTCGGGAATTCCAATCAAAAACATGAGCAAACTCGTTCCAATCGCCCTGGCTATGCTGGGCGCTGCGGGCGCCGTGTCGGCGCAAACGCAGGACCAGCCACAGACTCCACCTGCCGATGCCGCGCCGGTCAAGCCCGCGCAAGGCGCCGATGGCAAGGTCATGCAGCAGGTGACCGTCAATGGCGGCCGCCTGAGCGATATGGAAGAACGGCGCAACTCCACGGCCGGCAAGCAGATCTACGGCCGTGAGGAACTGGACCGCAATGGCGACACCAACCTGGGCGACGTGCTCAAGCGCCTGCCCGGCGTGACCATCGGCGGCGGACGCCCAGGCCGCGGCGGCGATGTGCGCATGCGCGGCCTGGGCAGCGGCTATACCCAGATCCTGTTGAACGGCGAGCGTCCGCCGATGGGCTTCTCGATGGAATCGCTGTCGCCCGACCAGGTGGAACGCATCGAAGTGATGCGCGGCCCGGTTGCCGAGCACAGCACGCGCGCCATCGCCGGCACCATCAACATCGTGCTGCGTGAAGGCTACCAGCAGCGCGACATCCAGGTGAAGGCGGCCGACACGATCGAGCAGGGCCGCCATTCGCCGAATGTGTCGGTAACGATACCGGGAAAGACGGGCAAGCTGACCTATACCTTCTCCGGCTCGGCAGGCGTGAACCGCCAGCACGACAGCACCTTCACCCACAACCAGGATGTGCTGGATGAGGGCGCCGTCACCAAGGACCAGCTGGTGCACGACGAAAGCTCCAGCACCAACAAGATGCTGCACCTGACGCCGCGCCTGTCCTGGAAATTCGACAGCGGTGACACACTGAACTTCCAGCCCTTCCTCATGTATAACAAGAGCGAGGGCGGTTCGAACAGCGCGCTGGACCAGACCACCGGCATCATTCCGCCCGAGTACAACACGGCGCTGCAGACTTCCCATGCCGAGAACACTTTCTTGCGCGGCTTCGGCAACTGGGTGCACAAGCTGGAAGGCGCGTCCAAGCTCGATGTGAAATTCGGCTTCGGCCTCGGCAAGCGCGAGGCCGATTCGCTGCGCAACCAGTACGATGCGGGCGGCGGCCTGCTGGAGCGCTTCACCGATACCGACAAGACGCGCGACCGCAGCGTCAACACCGGCGGCAAATACACTTCGCCGCTGGGCAAGGGCCACCTGCTGGCCGCCGGCTGGGACCTCGAAGCGAGCCACCGCGAACAGACCAAGGTCTCGCTGGACAAGAATGGCAATCCGCAGTTCGCCGATTCCGGCGACAACCTTACCGCCGACACCCGCCGCGTTGCCGTCTTCGCGCAGGACGAGTGGGACATCACGCCGCAGTGGTCGGTCTACATGGGCGCGCGCTGGGAAGGCATCCGCACCTCGAGCGACCGCAGCAGCGGCACCATCACCAATACCAGCAAGGTGTTCAGCCCGCTGCTGCACGGTGTATGGAAAATCCCCGGCCACGAGAAGGACCAGATCCGCGCCAGCCTGACCCGCAGCTACAAGTCGCCCAATGTGCAGGACCTGATCGCGCTGCCCTTCCTGTCGCGCCTGAACAGCGCCACGCGCCCGGACCGCACGGGCAATCCGGACCTGAAGCCTGAACTGGCAACCGGCCTGGACGTCGCCTATGAGCATTACCTCGGCCGCAGCGGCATCCTCAGTGCGAGCGGCTTTATCCGCGATATCGACAACCTGATCCGACGCCAGCTGAGCCTGCAGCAAACCGATCTCGGACCGCGCTGGGTGTCCACGCCCGGCAATATCGGCCACGCCCGTACCAGCGGCATCGAACTGGAAGCGAAGTTCCAGCTGGCCGAGCTGATGGACAACGCGCCCAACGTCGACTTCCGCAGCAACTACAGCCGCTTCTGGTCGAAGGTGGACGGAATCCAGGGCCCGGACAACCGCCTCGACCAGCAGGCAAAGCAGACCGCCAATATCGGCGCGGACTGGCGCCTCAAGTCCATCCCGCTTACGCTCGGCGCCAGCTATAACTGGACGCCCGCCATCCGCGTGCAGACCAGCACCACCCAGCTGGTCGAAATCAGCCGCAAACGCGTGGTCGACATGTACGGCCTGTGGAAATTCGACGCCCGCACCCAGCTGCGCATCTCGGCCGCCAACCTGCTGGCCGACGATGCCACCGGCGAAAACACGGTCGATGCCAACGGCCTGACCTCCCACGCCACTACCTTGAACCCGACTTACCGCCAGGTCAGCATTCGCCTGGAAACCAAGTTCTGAGTTGCCTAAACTGGACAGACATTGGGTTTGTCCTGAGGAGGCAATATGAATCCGAACAAGGCTTTGTGGGAGAAGGGCGATTTCACGCGCATTGCCGCCAGCATGCGCGAAAGCGGCGCGGCGCTGGTCGAGCAGCTGGGAATCAGGAAGGAACACCGCATCCTCGACCTCGGCTGCGGCGACGGCACCACGGCCCTGCCGGAAGCGAAGCTGGCCGCCCATGTGCTGGGTGTGGACATTGCCAGCAACCTGGTAGCGGCCGGCAATAAGCGCGCCAAAGAAGCCGGCCTCACCAATTGCGTGTTCCAGGAAGGGGACGCGATCAACCTCAACTTCCTCGCAGACCGCACGTTCGACTTCGTGGTCAGTATTTTCGGCGCCATGTTCGCGCCGGATCCCTTTGCCGTGGCCAAGGAAATGGTACGCGTGACGAAACCGGGCGGCCGCATCGTGATGGGCAACTGGATTCCCGGCGACCCGACGTTGGTCGCG
>DASWYX010000034.1:0-3477 GCA_036404755.1 Pseudoduganella sp. | reverse complement strand
TTCAGCGCTTTTTCATTGGCGCGCAGCTCGATCAGGCACATGACCTGGCGCGCCAGGCGGCGCAGCATGTCGCGCTGGCTGGTGGAGAGGCAACCGGGCTTGGTGTTCATCACGCACAGGGTGCCGATCGCATAACCGTCGCTGGACGTCAGCGGCACGCTGCTGTACATGCGCATGAACGGCGCCTCCAGCGTCAGCGGCATCTGGGCCGTGCGCGCATCCTTGGTGAGATCGCAGATTTCGGTGGCGTCGTCGCCCAGCACGGCCAGCGAGCAATAGCACTGGCCGCGCGGCAGCTGGCCCAGCTCCAGGCCGGTGAAGGACTTCACGTACGCCTGGTCGGCATCGACCAGCGTAATGAAGGCATAGGGCACGTCGCAGACCTTGGCGGCCAGCTCGGTGAGGAAGCTGAAATCTTCGGTGGACGGCGTTTCGAGCGCGTCGTAGCGGTGCAAGGCGGCCAGGCGGTGCTTGTCGTCCGGCGGGCGCGGATAGGAATGCGTAAAGATCTGTTCTGCGGCTGCCATGAGCCTCTCCCTGTGTAGCGTCGTCGCGCTTCTAATGGAATCTGTGAGCTGCTGGTGCTACAACTGACAGTATATCGCTAACGGGAGAGGTTGCAACCAAGATAAGAATGTTATTTCAAGGCTACTATTTGCTTTAGCGCCTGTTCGAAGGCCTCAGGTGGTTGCCCTCCGGAAATCAAATGAGTTTCGTTGATGATGACGGCCGGTACCGAGTGGATGCCGTTGCGCTGGTAGAAGCGCTCCCTGTCGCGCACTTCCTCGGCATAGCGTCCGGATGACAGCACTTCCGCGGCCGCTTCCTTGTCCAGCCCGACTTCGCCGGCGACGCGCAGCAGGACTTCGTGATTGCTCGGATCCTGTCCCTTGGTGAAATAGCTTTCCATCAGCGCGTGCTTCAGCTGGCTCTGCTTGCCCTGCTCGCCGGCCCAGTGCAGCAGGCGGTGGGCGTCGAAGGTGTTGTAAATGCGGGTACGGGCGCCCTGGGCGAAATCGAAGCCCACGTCGGCGCCGCGCTGGCGGATCATATTGCGCGCCTGTTCCTGCTGGGCTGGCGTGGATCCGTACTTCTGCTGGATGTGCTCCACGATGTCCTGGCCTTCCGGACCCATGGCGGGGTTTAGCTCGAAAGGCTGGAAGTGGATGTCGGCCTTGACCTTGTCGCCAAGACGGTTCAGTGCGGTCTCAAGAGAATGCAGCCCGATCGCGCACCAGGGGCAGGAGACGTCGGAAACGAAGTCAATACGGATGGGAGTGCTCATGGCCAGCTCCAACTATTGCGGAGCTGGCATTCTCGCACAATGTGCGGCGTGGCGCTGTCAGACCTTCTTTTTGCCCTTGGAGCCGATGCGGCTTTCCTTGCCGGCCATCAGATTGCCGATGTTCTTGGCGTGGCGCCAGATCAGCAGGCCGCTCATCACCAGCACCGCAAACATCTGCGGCTCGGCGCCGAACAGCAGGCCGTAGTAGAACGGCGCGAAGATGGACGCGACCAGCGCGGCCAGCGATGAGTAGCGGAAGGCATAGGCCACCACCAGCCAGGTCACCAGCGTCGCCACGCCAAGCCACACGTTCAGCGCCAGCAGCACGCCGGCCGCCGTCGCCACACCCTTGCCGCCCTTGAACTTGAAGAACACGGGCCACAGGTGGCCGACGAAGACGGCAATCGCCACCAGCGCGATCGTCGCATCGCCCGCGCCCAGCTGGTCGGCGAAATAGCTGGTCAGCCAGACGGCGATCCAGCCCTTGAACGCATCGCCAATCAGCGTCCAGATCGCCGCGCCCTAGTTCCCGCTGCGCAGCACATTCGTCGCCCCCGGATTGCCCGAGCCATAAGTGCGCGGATCGTCCAGCCCATAGAACTTGCTGACGACAACGGCAAACGAAATCGAGCCGATCAGATAGGCTGCGATGGTGAGCAGGACAGTATTCATGTTTCCCCTGAATAATTATCTTTTTATCATTTCCGGGTCAGGCAGCGAAATGCCACATAGCTCATGTAACAAGAAATGCCTGGCGCCGGCCGCGCATTACGCGGCGGCAGCGACTATACCGGTCAATCGGCCAGCGCGCAATTCACCGGTTTGGCGGCGAGGACGTCGGTCAGCACGCGGGGCTGGATGCCGACCAGGAAGCCGCGGCGGCCGCCATTGATATAAATCGTTTCGAGTCCGAGGATGCTTTCCTCGACATAAACCGGCATCGCTTTCTTGGTGCCGAAGGGCGAGGTGCCGCCGACCATGTAGCCGGAGTGACGCTGCGCGACTTCGGGCTTGCACGGCTCGACCGATTTGCAGCCGATGTTGCGCGCCAGGTTTTTCGTGGACACTTTGCAGTCGCCGTGCATCAGCACGATCAGCGGCTTGGCCGCTTCGTCCTGCATCACCAGGGTTTTCACGACGTGGTGTTCGTCCACGCCCAGTTCGCGCGCGGACACCGTGGTGCCGCCATGTTCTTCGTATTCGTAAGGGTGTTCGGAGAACGGAACCTTGTGCTTGCGCAGCAAAGCCGTCGCCGGAGTTTCGGAAATGTGCTCTTTTTTTGCCATGCCGTGATACGCTAAGTGCTCAGGAAGGAGTTTCTCATTATGCAGGAAGAAATTCGCTTTGCCACCTTCAATGTCTGCAACCTTGCCCCGCCGGGGGCGAAACTGTACGACAATCTGCTGCCCCTGACCGAAGCCGAATACGAAGCAAAGGCCACCTGGATCGCCAACCAGCTGGACCAGCTCGATGCGGACGTGATCGGATTCCAGGAAATATTCTCCCAGGCCGCGCTGCGCGACGTCCTGTCCCGCACCCAGAAATACCGCGAAGCGATCCACGCCGGCTTCGATCCCGATCCCAACGCGGACCGCCTGACCCCGAACGTGGCCCTGGTTTCACGCCTGCCGCTGGCCGGCGAGCCGACCGTCTACGCCAATTTTCCGGAGGACGTGCCGCGCGATTCCGGCAACCACGATTCCGACCGCTTCGCCCGCGCACCCCTGCACGCCCAGGTCGTGCTGCCCGGCGAGCGCATTGTGGACGTGATCGTGGTCCACCTGAAATCGCGCCGCCCCGATTACCGCAGCGGCGATTCGGGCGACGATCCCCTGCATTACGCAATGGCCAGCCTGCGCTCCCTCGTGTGGCGCGGCACCGAAGCCGTGGCCCTGCGCGTGATGCTCAGCAAGTTGATGCGCGAGTCGCGCCGGCCCTGCATCGTGCTCGGCGACTTCAATGACACGGCGGATGCGGTGACGACCACCATCGTCCTGGGCAACGGCTCGAATGTGCTGGGGACGGAGGAGCGGCGCGGACGCTTGTACGATGCGAACCAGATCCAGCTCAGGCAGGATCATTTGCGGCACGTGGGGTATACGAGCATCCATGAGGGTCATTATTCGACCATCGATCATGTGCTGGTGTCGGAGGAGTTCAATCCGTCCTCGCCACGCGCGATCGGGGAGGTG
>DASWYX010000033.1:0-5335 GCA_036404755.1 Pseudoduganella sp. | reverse complement strand
TTGTTCAGGTCCATGGCGTCGACCACGAACTTGCCCTGGCAGCACTTGCACGGCTTCATCTGCAGCATTTGCTGGTTGGCGAAGCGGACCAGGGTCCAGGCGCGAGTCAGCGACAGCAGCGGCTCTTCGCCCGGCTCCGGCGGCATCTGCTCCAGGTACAACTGGTAAGCCTTCATCACGGCCTGGATGCCCGCGGCGCCGGCGTGCTCGACCAGGAAGTTATGGATGTTCAGGAACAGCGAGGAATGAATGTTCGGCTGCCAGGTCAGGAACCAGTCGGTCGAAAACGGCAGCATGCCCTTCGGCGGCGACATCCCCTTCAGTTCCTTGTACAGCTTCAACAGGCGCTCGCGGGACAGCGATACTTCACTCTCCAGCAGCTGCAGGCGCGCACCCAGGTTGATCAGCTCGATGGCCAGCTGGATCTCTTGTGCTTCGCTTACTACGCTCTTTTTGGTCATTTTTCTCTGCTCCGCAATTTTTTCCAGCGCCGCCGGATCCTCCGGCACGGCGGATCAATGATCCGCCCTACAGCCCCTTCGGGGCCAGATCCGTCGAAGCGCGTAGGGCGGATCATTGATCCGCCGAATGCGCCGCCTACGGCTTACGCAATCTCTTCGACGCCCTGCCCCGCCATCAGAATCGCCGCATGCGACTGCGCCAGCGAACGGTCCTTGTTGTAATTGGTCAGCATGCCGAGGATGGCGCTGTCATCGAAGCGGAAGCGCGCCAGCATCATATTGCCGCCGGCCAGTTTCAGGATCTGTGCATTGCTCATGCCCTCGATCAAATCGGCGATATCGGCCGAGATGCCCAGACGGAAAATTGCGGTGACCTTGTCCGCGCGGATCATCTGCTGGGCCAGCATCAGGTAGCTCAGGTTCGCGTCGCGGATTTCAGCCATCATGTCGTTTGCGGTCATGTCCATCTCCAGGGGTAGGTTCTATCTTGAAAGCAATTTGATTGCTGTTGAGATACATTCTGCAGGAGCGGCCCAGAAGCACAAAGAGGTAACACTCTGTATTTTGAGTCGGAATTGCGACGGGACGCCGTGTCAGACTTTGTCTGACAAGCGCCGGGTGAAAGGGGCTAGACCCCTGTGTTCATGCGGGTTTGCGAGGTGTTCAGGCACACCGGAAAGCCAGCAGCCTGAGGTAAAAACGCGATATCGCGGCGATGCTTTTTTGCGACATCTGAACTGTTATCGGCAGGGTTTTGGCGAACTTTAGGGTTCGAGGCAAAAATTTTTAAAAAATTTTAAAGAAGTTTTCGCCCTGTCAAACTACCGAACAGCAAGCCTTTTACCGGCTATCTGAGATGGGTTACGGCATAGTTTTGAGGAACTTTAGGGTTCGGGCAAAAAATTTTTCAAATTCTTTCAAATATTTTGGTCCCGCCCCGGCCGCTGCTCGGGGAAGGCGGGAAAAGTTGCTACACTCTCACTTTCTTTAGGTTTCAAGGAAATCATGATCTCCCGTACCGAATGCCTGGCGCGCGATGCCGCGGACCCGCTCGCTGCGCTGCGCGAACAGTTCGACCTGCCCGCCGGCGTGATTTACCTGGATGGCAACTCCCTCGGCGCCCGTCCCAAGGCCGCGCTGACCCGCGCCACCGAAGTCATCGCGAAGGAATGGGGCAAGGACCTGATCACCAGCTGGAACACGGCCGGCTGGTTCGCCATGCCCAGGCGCCTGGGCGACAAGCTGGCGCCCCTGGTCGGCGCCGGGGCGGGCGAAATTGTTGTCACGGATACCACGTCGATCAACCTGTTCAAGGCGCTGGCTGCCACGCTGCACATGCAGGCCGGCTCCGGCCGCCGCACCATCGTTACCGAGCGCAGCAACTTCCCCACTGATATATATATGGCACAGGGCTTGTCGTCCTGGCTCGACCAGGGTTACCAGGTCAAGCTGGTGGACAGCCCGGCCGACCTGCCGGCCGCCATCGGCCCGGATACGGCCGTCCTCATGCTGACCCACGTGAATTACCGCACCGGCTACCAGCACGACATGGCCGCCGTCAGCGCCCTCGCCCACCAGCATGGCGCCCTGGCGCTGTGGGACTTGTGCCATTCCGCCGGCGCCGTCCCCGTGGACCTGCAGCGCGACGGCGCCGACCTGGCCGTCGGCTGCACCTATAAATACCTGAATGGCGGCCCCGGCTCGCCGGCCTTCATCTGGGTGCCCCAGCGCCACCAGGCCGCCTTCGCCCACCCGCTGTCCGGCTGGTGGGGTCACGCCAATCCCTTCGCCATGGCGCCGGACTTCGCGCCCACCGAAGGCATCGGCCGCGCCCTGTGCGGCACCCAGCCCATCGCCTCGCTGGCCATGGTCGAATGCGGGCTCGACGTTTTCGAGCAGACCACCATGTCCGCCATCCGCGAGAAATCGCTGGCCCTGACCGACCTGTTCATCGCCCTCGTCGAGAGCCGCTGCACCAGCCACCCGCTGGGCCTTGTCACGCCGCGCCACCACGCGCAGCGCGGCAGCCAGGTCAGCTTCACCCATCCGCACGGCTACGCGGTGATGCAGGCGCTGATCGCCCGCGGCGTGATCGGCGACTACCGGGAACCGGAAATCATGCGCTTCGGCTTCACCCCGCTCTACACCAGCTTTGCCGACGTGTGGGACGCCGTCGAAATCCTGAAGCAGATCCTGGACGATAAAGCCTACGATATTGCCGCCGAGCGCGGCGCTGTAACCTGAACCACCATGACCGATCCTAAAAAACCCGGCGCCGAATGGCATGGCGCCCAGATGGACTTCAGCAAGTCCATGAGCTATGGCGACTACCTGGGCCTGGAGCAGATCCTCAACGCCCAGCACCCGCTCTCGCCCAATCACAATGAGATGCTGTTCATCGTGCAGCACCAGACCAGCGAACTGTGGATGAAGCTGATGCTGCACGAGCTGCACGCCGTTTGCGACCACCTGCGCCGCGACGACCTGCCGCCCGCCTTCAAGATGCTGGCCCGCGTGGCCCGCATCATGGACCAGCTGGTGCACGCCTGGGATGTGCTGGCGACGATGACTCCGCCCGAGTACACGGCCATCCGCCCCTACCTCGGCGCCTCGTCCGGCTTCCAGTCGCACCAGTACCGCGAGATCGAATTCATCCTCGGCAACAAGAACGCCCAGCTGCTGGCCGTGCACGAACACACGCCCACCCACGCCGTGCTGGACGCCGCCCTGCGTGCACCCTCGCTGTACGACGAAGCGATCCGCCTGCTGGCGCGCAAGGGCCTGAAGATCGATGCCGCGCGCCTGAACGGCGACTGGACCCAGCCCACCACCGCCAACGAATCGGTGAAGGAAGCCTGGCTCGAGGTCTATCGCGACACCGCACACCACTGGGCCCTGTACGAGCTGGCCGAAAAGCTGGTGGACCTGGAAACGGCCTTCCGCTTCTGGCGCTTCCGCCATGTGACCACGGTCGAACGCATCATCGGCTTCAAGACCGGCACCGGCGGCACGGCGGGCGTCAGCTACCTGCGCAAGATGCTGGACGTGGTACTCTTCCCCGAACTGTTCGCCCTGAGGACCGCCCTGTGAAAATACGGATCGCCGCTTGCGCCATCGCCCTCGCCGCCGCCAGCCTGCTGCCATCGTCCGCCTTCGCGCGCGACGACCGCCCCGGCATCTTCGATTACTATGCCCTGTCCCTGAGCTGGTCGCCCGAATACTGCGCCAGCCGCGACGATCCCGTGCAGTGCGCCGACGGCCGCCAGCTGGGCTTCGTGCTGCACGGACTGTGGCCGCAATTCGAGAAGGGCTATCCGGATTCCTGCTCGCGCGCCAAGCTGCCGCCGGCCTTGCGCGAACGCTATGCGGACATGTACCCCGCGCCCAAGCTGATCGGCCATGAATGGCAAAAGCATGGCACCTGCTCCGGCCTGTCGCCGGAAGCCTACCTGGCCCTTTCGTCCAAGCTGAAGGAAGGCCTGAAGATCCCCGCCGCCTTCCAGCGCCCGTCCCAGCCCGTACGCGTGACGCCTGGCGAATTCGAACAATCCTTCAAGCAAGCCAATCCGTGGCTGGCCAGGGATTCCGTGCTGCCCTACTGCACCGGCGGTGGACGCTTCCTGCGCGAAGTCCACGTCTGCTACAGCAAGGACGGCGCTTCGCGCAGCTGCGCCACCGATGAAATCAAGCGCTCCCAAAAAAGCTGCGGCCAGGCATCCTTCCTGCTGAAAAATGTGAAGTGACGCAATGCTAACTTCCTGGTCGTATCGTGCGCATGGTTGCGGCTGCACGGCGCGACAATTAAGCGCCTCTCATTCCATGAAAGGAGCTTGTGATGAAACCTGTGTTTGCCAAAGGACTAGTGGCATTAGCCTTTGGCGCAGCTTGCGGGCTGGCATCAGCCACCCCCACCACCTACAGCGCCACCCTGAGCGGTGCCGCTGAAGTTACTCCGAATGACTCGCCCGGCACGGGCGCTGCCATCGTGACCTTTGACCTGGATGCGCACAGCCTGCAAGTCCAGAGCATTTTCGCCGGACTGGAAGGCAACTCCGCAGCTGCCCACATCCACTGCTGCACCGTGGATCCCGGAACTGGCTCCGCTGGTGTGTCCACCATGCTCCCCACCTTTACAGATTTCCCCACGGGCGTAAAGCTGGGCACCTATGACCATACCTTCGACACTTCGCTGGCATCCTTCTGGAACCCCGCCTTCGTGACTGCCCATGGCGGCACCACGGCCGGTGCGGAAGCAGCCCTGCTGGCGGGGCTGAACGGCGGCAACGCCTACTTCAACATTCACAGCAGTGAATATCCGGGAGGAGAAATCCGCGGCTTCCTGCTGGCGCCCGTGCCGGAACCCGGTATGGCAGGCATGCTGCTGTTGGGCATCCCCGCCGTGCTGGCTATCGGACGGCGCCGCTCGAAGAAGCAATCTTAGCCAGCTTGTCCGGGTTGCGGATGATGTAGAAGCCCGTGATACGCTCGCCGTCCGTCTCCAGCCATTGGATGGACTCCAGCTTGCTGCCGATGTAGCGCAGCAAGCCGGGTTGTCCGTTGAGCAGCACCAGCTCGTAGCGGGTCTTGCCCGATTTCGAGAACTTGGCGTAAAGCTCGGCGATCATGTCCGGATCGCGCACGATGTAGGGGTAGGATGGCACTTTGCCGCCGCCGTCGCCGATGAACTGCATATCGTCGGCGATGAAGGCGCGGATCGCATCCTGCTGCCCGCTGTTGACGGCCGCCACGAAGCGCTGCAGCATATTGCGATGATAGTCCCGCTTCACCTCGAAGCGCACCTTTTCCTGCTGCACCCTTTCACTGGCCCGGCTCACCATCTGCCGGCAGGCCGCCTCGCTCTTTCCCAGCAATTC
>DASWYX010000032.1:0-7970 GCA_036404755.1 Pseudoduganella sp. | reverse complement strand
ATGCCTGCATAGGCGCTGGCAGGTTCCAGATAAATTCCTTGTCCATGTTGAACTCCCGATTGGGTTACTCAGCTTGGACAAAAATAAGAAAAAAAAGTTCGAATAAGTAGAAATAAGCAGGTTTGAGGAGGTTTGAGGAGTATCCCGGAATCGGGACATGGACACCATACTCCCCGGCGCGAGATGCACGCCGGGGGAAGCGGGGACGGTTACTTTTTCTTCTCTTCTTCCGGCGTGGAGAAGTTCAGGTCGGGCTGCTGGTCGTCTTTCTTCTCGCTGTCCGGCGCTGAAGGCGGGGCCTCGGTCTGGATCTGGAGGTCGCCGGATTGGACGGTGCCGCCGGTGTTCTTGTCGAGGAAGGCGGTCACGGTCTGTGGCAACGCGGCTACCAGCAGGACCATGATCATCTGCAGGCCGACCCACGGCAAGGCGCCCCAATAGATATCGGAGCTCTTGACCTCTTTCGGCGCAACGCCGCGCAGGTAGAACAGGGCGAAGCCGAACGGCGGGTGCATGAAGGACGTTTGCATGTTCACGCACAGCATTACGCCGAACCACACCAGCGCGGCCGAACCCGCGGCCTCCGGGCTGCCCATCATGCCTTCCAGTTGCGGCGCGAGCACCTTCTGCGCCACGGGCGCCAGCATCGGCACGACGATGAAGGCGATCTCGAAGAAGTCGAGGAAGAACGCGAGGAAGAACACGAACAGGTTCACCACCAGCAGGAAGCCGATCCAGCCGCCCGGGATGCCGGTGAACAGGTGCTCGACCCACAGGCCGCCGTCCACGCCCTGGAATACCACGGAGAAGCAGGTGGACCCGATCAGGATGAACACCACCATCGCCGTCAGCCGCATCGTGGACTGGTAGCTCAGCACGATCAGCTCGCGCAGCGGGCCAATCTGCGAAGCGCGCAGGATCAGCCACGCCACCGCCACATAGAGCACGCCCAGCGCCGCCTGCACGTAAGGCTTGGCGACATGCGCCAGCCCCGTTTCGCCTTCGTAATAGAACATGCCGATCAGCGCCGCCGCCAGGCCGGCGGCCATGCCGATGCGGAAAACGATGCGGTCGCGCTGATTGAATTCGGGACGGCGGATCACGGCCAGCACCACCGCACCCAAGGCGCCCATCGCGCCGGACTCGGTCGGCGTGGCGATACCGAGCATCATCGTGCCCAGTACCATGAAGATCAGCACAGCGGCCGGAATGATCCCGCGCAGGCACTGCTTCCACAGTTCCCAGCCGCGCTCACCGCGATCGCTTTCCGGCGATGCAGGCAGCCACTCGGGACGCAGGCGCGACAGGATAAAGGTGTACAGCGCGAACAGCCCGATCTGCACCACCGAAGGACCCCAGGCGCCCAGGTACATGCTGCCCACGTCCGCCGCCGCGGTCTGGGTTTTCAGCTGGTCGGCCAGCACCACCAGCACCAGCGAAGGCGGCACCAGCTGCGTGATCGTGCCGGACGCCGCCAGCACACCCGTCGCATAGCGCATGTGGTAGCCGTAGCGCATCATCACCGGCAGCGAGATCATGGCCATCGCAATCACCTGCGCCGCCACGGTGCCAGTGATGGCGCCGAGGATGAAGCCGACGATGATCACCGAGTAGCCCAGGCCACCGCGGACGCCGCCGAACAGCTTGCCCATGGAATCGAGCATGTCCTCCGCCAGGCGACATTTCTCCAGCACCGCGCCCATGAAGGTAAAGAAGGGAATCGCCAGCAGCAGGTCGTTGGCCAGCACGCTGCCGAAAATCCTTTGCGGCACGGCCTGCAGGAAGGGCACGCCGAAGAAGCCTTCCGCAATGGCGATCCCGCCGAAGAAGAGGCCGACCGCCAGCAGCGAGAACGCTACCGGGAAGCCGACCAGCATGAACACTACCAGGCCGGCGAACATCGCCGGCGGCATCCATTCGAGTGGAATCATTGAACCGGCCTTTCGTACTTGCTGTCCAGGTGTACCTTGCCCAGCAGGGCGGCGATACGCTTAATCAGTTCGGAGATACCCTGCAGCGTGAGCAGCGCGAAGCCGACCGGCACCACGAGCTTGATCGGATAGCGCGGCAGGCCGCCCGAATTACTGGATTGCTCCAGGATCTGCCACGAAGGCAGGAACAGCGAATACCAGGACAGCCATGCGAACAGGATGCAGGCCGGGAAGAGGAAGAAGATGATGCCGAAGATGTCGATCCACAGCTGTTTGCGTTCGCTGACATGGCCATAAACCAGGTCGACGCGCACGTGTTCATTGCGCTGGAAGGTGTAGCTTGCGCCCAGCATCACCGCAGCGCCGAACAGATACCATTGCAATTCCAGCAGCCAGTTATTGCTCCAGTCGAAACCGTAGCGGATCATGGCGTTGCTGGCGCTGATGACGCATGAAAACAGAATCATCAGGTTGGCGATCTGGCCGCATCGGTAGCCTATGCGGTCCAGCCATACAGAGAACTTCAGGAATCCTTGCATTGCTTTTGTCTCCAGCGCATTGTCTAATTAAAAGGATTGTTGCAAGGATATTAGCTGATTATTGGTTTCTGGTCACAATAAAAAAAGGCGGATCAATGATCCGCCCTACGCGTTTCCAACTGCACGCGCCGCGATGAATGACCGCGGTGCGTAGGGCGGATCATTGATCCGCCGCTGCATGCGTTACAACAGTCCCCGCACGCGCGCGATGGCCGCGCGCACCTGGTTCGGCGCCGTGCCGCCCACGTGATCGCGCGCCGCCACCGAGCCTTCCAGCGTCAGCACCGCGAACACATCCTCGCCAATCAGCGGCGAGAACGCACGCAACTGGTCCAGCGACATTTCCGCCAGGTCGATCTTCAAATCGTCGCAAGCGCGCACCGCATGCGCCACGGCTTCGTGCGCATCGCGGAACGGCAGGCCTTTTTTCACGAGGTAGTCGGCCAGGTCGGTCGCCGTCGCATAACCCTGCAGGGCTGCGGCGCGCATCGCTTCCGGCTTCACGGTGATGCCGCCCGCCATGTCGGCGAAGATGCGCAGCGTGTCGACCACGGTATCGACGGTATCGAACAAGGGTTCCTTGTCTTCCTGGTTGTCCTTGTTGTAGGCCAGCGGCTGGCCCTTCATCAGGGTCAGCAGGCCCATCAGGTGGCCGTAGACGCGGCCGGTCTTGCCGCGCGCCAGTTCCGGCACATCCGGGTTCTTCTTCTGCGGCATGATGGAGGAGCCGGTGCAGAAGCGGTCGGCGATATCGATGAAGCCCACGCGCGGGCTCATCCAGATGACCAGCTCTTCGGACATGCGCGAGATATGCGTCATGATCAGCGAAGCGGCCGCCGTGAATTCGATCGCGAAGTCGCGGTCGGACACCGCATCCAGCGAGTTGTGGCACACGTCGTCGAAGCCCAGCGTCTTCGCCACGCGCAGGCGGTCGATCGGGAAGGTGGTGCCGGCCAGCGCGGCGGCGCCCAGCGGCAGGCGGTTCACGCGCTTGCGGCAATCGGCCATGCGTTCGGCATCGCGGCCGAACATTTCAACGTAGGCCAGCATGTGGTGGCCGAAGGTGATCGGCTGCGCCACCTGCATGTGCGTGAAGCCGGGCAGGATGGTGTCCGCATTCTTTTCGGCCAGGTCCACCAGCGCGCTGCGCAGCTGGTTCAGCAGGCCGCTGATATCGTCGATGGCGGAGCGCACGTACAGGCGGATATCCGTCGCCACCTGGTCGTTGCGCGAACGGCCCGTGTGCAGGCGCTTGCCGGCGTCGCCCACCAGCTCCGTCAGGCGCTTCTCGATATTCAGGTGCACGTCTTCCAGGTCCAGCAGCCACTCGAACTGGCCGGCGTCGATTTCGCCGGAAATCTGGGCCATGCCCTTGCGGATGGCGTCCAGGTCGGCGGCCGGGATGATGCCCTGGGCGGCCAGCATTTCAGCGTGGGCCAGCGAGCCTTCGATATCGGCCTTGGCCATGCGCTTGTCAAAAAACACGGAGGCGGTGTAACGTTTGACGAGGTCGGACACGGGTTCCGAGAAGCGGGCCGACCAGGCTTCGGCCTTTTTGGAGAATTGGTCTGTCATGATTAATAGCTGCGGTTGGATTTCAACGATTATAACAGTGGAGATTTGATGAAAAAGTTAGCAGTTTTGCTATTGGCGCTGGCGGCAGCCGGCGTTGCGAGCGCCCAGCAGGCGCGTCCGGCCGATGTGGCCAGTGTCGACAGCGTGATCGCCGCCCTCTACGACACCATTTCCGGCCCCGCCGGCAAGGTGCGCGACTGGGACCGCCTGCGTTCCCTGTTCCGTCCCGAAGGCCGCATGATCGTGCAGGGCGCCACAAAAACCACAGTGCTGACGGTGGACGACTACATCGGCCGCGTCACCCCTGTCTTTGCAAAAGACGGCTTCTTCGAATCGGAAGTCGCGCGCAGCACGGAACAATTCGGCCAGATCGCCCACGTATTCAGCACTTATCAGTCGCACCACGCCCAGGGCGACGCCAAGCCCTTCCAGCGCGGCATCAACAGCATCCAGTTGCTGAACGACGGCCAGCGCTGGTGGGTGCAGTCGCTCGTGTGGCAGGCGGAAACGGACAAGTTCCCGCTGCCGGAACGCTATCTGAAGAATCAGTGAGCTAGCGCACATACTTGCGCACTTTTTGGGCGCACCGGTTTTACTCCGCCGTCGCGCCCGGCTACACTGATGGAAAAAGGAGTCCATCGTGAAGCTGCTCTCTCCAGCTAAACTGGCGCGTTTCGGGCTCGCGCTGCTCGCAGCGCTTGGCTTGCCGACACAGGGCAGGGAAGCGCCCAAACAGCCCGCGCCCACACCCGGCCGCACTACGCCGCCGCCGATGCCGGCGCCTGTCCCTACACCTGTCCCCACGCCGCCTCCGCCGCCGGAAACCGTGCGCATCGTTGCCGGCGCGGTCAGCACGCTGCAAGGCGGCTCCGCCGCGATTGCCACCACTCCTGTCACCCAAAGCCAGGGCTCGCTCGTCATCATTGGCGGCGGCTTGCGTGGCGACAATGCCGACGTCTGGCAGCGCATCGTCAAGCTGGCCGGCGGGCGCGGCGCGCGCATCGCCGTCTTTCCCTCCGCCGCGGGCAATCCCGAACGTTCGGCCCAAACCATCATCGGCTACCTGCGCAAATGGGGCGCGGACGCGTTCCTGGTGCCGGTCGCGATCCGCCTGAACGGCAGCGACTACCGCAAGGCGGCCGAAGACCAAGCGCTGGCCGAAAAAATCCGCAAGGCCGACGGCGTCTACTTTGCCGGCGGCGACCAGGGGCGCATCACCAAGGCCCTGGTGCGCGAGGATGGCACGCATACGGCGGCGCTGGAAGCCGTCTGGGCCGTCTACCGCCGTGGCGGCGTGATTGCCGGTTCCTCGGCGGGCGCGGCCATCATGAGCAGCACCATGTTTTCCAATCCCAAGGCCATCCTGTCGATGTTGCAAACTGGCATCGCTGACGGCCGCGAACTGGCGCCGGGCCTCGGTTTCATCGGCGACGATGTCTTCGTCGACCAGCACCTGCTGGTGCGCGGCCGCTTCGCGCGCATGATTCCGGCCATGATGGCCAAGGGCTACCAGATCGGCCTTGGCATCGACGAGGACAGCGCGATGGTGGTCAATGCGCAACGCGAGGTGGAAATCATCGGCTACAAGGGCGCCATGCTGATCGACCTGACCCGCGCCGAGACGGACAAGGAAAACCCCCTGTTCAATGTGCAGAATGCCGTGATCAGTTACCTCGACCGTGGCGACAAGTTCAATATCGGCACCCGCATGTTCATGCCCTCGTCGGACAAGGCCGGCGGCCGCCTCGATCCCAGCCGTCCGCTGGGCCGTGGGGCTGTGTTCAGCAACGACGTGCTGGGCAACAGCGCGGTGGTGGACCTGATGGAACGCCTGATCGACAGCGACCAGGAGGAGGCCATCGGCATTGCCAGCGGCAACCCGCGCACCGACAAGACGGAAACCGGTTTCGAGTTCCGATTCACCAAGACGCCCGAGAGCGTGGGCTATATTTCCGGCGTGGCGGACGCGTATTCCATCCTCAATATCCGCCTTGACATCCGTCCCATCGAGCTCTACCGCCCGCTCTACAAATATCGCTAAAAACCTGAATCCGGCCGCGTCCCGGCTGCGTATATAGCCATGCTGCACCTTCCTTTTACCAATCAAGGGGATGAACATGGCTACTTTGCTCAAGAGTGCGCTCGCGCTGGCAATTGCCGCCGCCGCGCTGCCGCAGGCGATGGCGTCCAGCCACCGCGAAGCTCCATTCATTACGAAGCACCCGAAGGCTGATGCGACGGACTTTTATATGTTCCGCAGCTATGAGCCGGGACGCGAGCAGTTCGTCACGCTTATCGCGAACTACCAGCCTTTGCAGGAACCGTATGGCGGTCCGAACTATTTCATGATGGACCCCGACGCCTTGTACGAAATTCATATCGACAACAACGGCGATGCCCGCGAGGACCTGACCTTCCAGTTCCGCTTCACCAATACCAACAAGAACAGCACGTTCACCGTGGGCGGGCAGAAAGTATCCATTCCGCTCATCATTAACGGCGGCCCGATCAACGACGTCAATCCGGACGGGCTCAATGTGCGCGAAACCTACTCCGTGACCGTGGTGCGCGGCGACCGCCGTGGCGGCCAGCGCGCGGCCGTCACGCATGCGGGCGGCGCCGTGTTCGACAAGCCGGTGGACAATATCGGCGCCAAGGCGGTTCCGAACTATGCGGCGTATGCCGCCAAGCACGTCTACACGGTCAACATTCCCGGCTGCTCCGTGCCGGGGCGCGTGTTTGTCGGCCAGCGCAAGGACCCGTTCGTGGTCAATCTGGGGGAGACCTTTGACCTGATCAACATCAAGGCGCCGGCCGTGGAATTCCTGGCCAACGCGGAGAAGAATGCCCGCGATGACCTGGTCGATGCGAACGTGACCTCGCTGGAGCTGGAAATTGCCGCGTCCTGCCTGACGTCCGGCGGCGATCCGGTCATTGGCGCCTGGACCACGGCCAGCATGCGCCAGGGGCGCCTGCTCAGCCCTCTCGGCGGCTCGCGCGAGGGCGGGGCGTGGACCCAGGTGTCGCGCCTTGGCATGCCGCTGGTGAACGAAGTCGTCATCGGCTTGAAGGATAAGGACAGGTTCAATCACAGCAAGCCGTCCGGCGATGCGCAATTTGCCACCTACGTGACCAATCCCGCCTTGCCGGCGCTGGTTGAAGTCCTGTTCGGCAGCGCAGGCGCCAAGGCGCCCACCAATTTCCCGCGCAACGACCTGGTCACCGCTTTTCTCACCGGCGTGCCGGGGCTGAACCAGCCGCGCAATGTGAAGGCATCCGAGATGCTGCGCCTGAATACCTCGATTCCCGCCGTGCCGATGGGCGCGCAGAAGCGGCTTGGCGTGATCGATGGCGACAATGCCGGCTTCCCCAACGGCCGCCGTCCCGGCGATGACGTGGTCGATATCGAACTGCGCGTGGCCATGGGCAAGCTGTGCACCCTCAATCTCGGCTGCGCCCCGTCCGACGCGCCTGCCGGCGCCATCCGCTTTACCGACGGCGCCTATATCGACGACAGCTTCTTCACGTCCGGCTTCCCCTACCTGAAGACGCCGATCGCCGGCTCGCCGCAGCAATAAGGAGGGCGCTATCATGAAACAGTTCGCCTTCCTGCTGGCGTGCGCTGCACTGCTGTCCGCGTGCGGTGGCAGCGGCGGCTCGTCCGCTCACACCGAGCCTGCGGCGCCGCCGCCGATGACCGATGCCTTCACGGCCACAGTCCTGTCCCTGATCGCCAGCGCGCCCGACGACACCGAACCGTCCGACGCTGCCGACACCGTGGCCCTGACCACCCCCGACGACCGCGAGCCTTCGCCGGTCGACTAGGAGCGCGACATGGTCCCCGCCATCCTCCTCCCTGCGCTCGCCCGCCATAACCTGCGCGCCGCCCGCAGCGCCTTCCGCGCAGCCCGCGCCGCGACCACCC
>DASWYX010000031.1:0-3291 GCA_036404755.1 Pseudoduganella sp. | reverse complement strand
TGCATTTGAAACCCTGTTCTCCGTATATCGGCGCATGTTTATCCGCGGTAAATCGCCGGCTATGCCGGACGGTATTCATTTGCATAGCCTGATATTCCGCCGCATCGTGCAATGGGCCGTGGGCCGCAAGGATGCGCGCGCCCTGATGCGACGCAATTCGCTCACTTCGCCCTATCTGTGGATGTTTTCGCTGATGGCGGTAATCCCGGCCACGGTATTCTGGCGCCATACCTGGGTACTGATGCTTTTCTGCTTGCTATTTATTGTCAGTTATGTCTGGCTTTATGTGCGAATAGTCCGATTTAAAGCGCCACGATGGATGATTCGTCATAAGAAAGGCTAACGGCAGGAAATTAGTGTATATTTCGATCGGAAACGCCCTCATTTATTTATTTCTAAAGGAATGAAGATGGATCTGTCGAATATGTCGTCCAGCGAATTGCGCAACCTGCAGGAGCAGATCAAGCGCGAATTGAAAAATCGCGAAGGCACAGATAAGCAGAAAGCACGGGAACAGATTTTCGCCATCGCCCAGTCGGTCGGGGTGCCGCTGAAGGAACTGCTGGGCAGCCTGCCGAAATCGGGCAAGGGCAGCAAGGTCGAGGCGCGCTACCGCAACCCGGCCGATGGAAGCCAGAAGTGGACTGGCCGTGGGCGCCAGCCGAAGTGGGTCAAGGATTGGGTCGACGCCGGCAAATCGCTGGACGACCTGCGCATCTGACCTGAAGTTTTACCGCGGCGGCGGGGCTTGCCTGCCGTCTGCATCGCACTTACCATACCGTTTGTCCTGCCGGGCTCCCGGCTTCATATCTATTTCTTCCTATGGTTTCCCTCTCCAAATCGATCTTCAAAGCTTACGATATCCGCGGCATCGTCGGTAAAACCCTGGACGCGGGCGTTGCCCGTTCAATCGGCCACGCATTCGGCCTCGCCGCGGTGGCGAAAGGAGAGAAAGCTGTAGTGATCGGCCGCGATGGCCGCCTGTCCGGCCCCGAACTGTCGGTGGCGCTGGCGCAGGGCCTGCAGTCGGCCGGCGTGGACGTGATCGACCTGGGCGTGGTCGCCACGCCAATGGTCTATTTCGGCACCAATGTGCTGGAAACGAAATCGGGCATCATGGTCACGGGCAGCCACAATCCGCCGGACTACAACGGCTTCAAGATGGTGCTGGCGGGCGAGGCTATCCACGGTGAATCCATTACCGCCCTGCACGACGCGATCGCAGCGGGCCTGATGCCCGCCGTGAAGCCGGGCAGCTACCGCACTCACGATATCCGCGCCGCCTACCTGGAGCGCATCATCGGCGACGTGAAGATTTCCCGTCCCATCAAGATCGCCGTCGATTGCGGCAATGGCGTGGCCGGTGCTTTCGCGGGCGACCTGTATCGCGGCATGGGCTGCGAAGTGATTGAACTGTTCTGCGAAGTGGACGGCAATTTCCCGAACCACCACCCGGACCCGGCCCACCCCGAAAACCTGCAGGACCTGATCCGCTGCCTGCAGGATACCGACGCCGAAATCGGCCTGGCCTTCGACGGCGACGGCGACCGCCTGGGCATCGTGACCAAGGATGGCCAGATCATCTTCCCGGACCGCCAGATGATGCTGTTCGCGGAAGAAGTGCTGACCCGGCACCAGGGCGCGCAGATCCTGTACGACGTGAAGTGCACGCGCCACCTGGCGCCATACATCGAGAAGTCCGGCGGCTTGCCGCTGATGTACAAGACCGGCCACTCGCTGGTGAAGGCCAAGCTGAAGGAAACCGGCGCCCCGCTGGGCGGCGAAATGAGCGGCCATATCTTCTTCAAGGACCGCTGGTATGGCTTCGACGACGGCCTGTATGCCGGCGCGCGCATGCTGGAAATCCTGACGAAGCACGCCGACCCGTCGGCGCTGCTGAACGCGCTGCCGAAGTCCGACAGCACGCCGGAACTGCACCTGCACCTGAAGGAAGGCGAGAACTTCGCGCTGATGGACAAGCTGCGCAGCGATGCCAAATTCCCGGGCAATGAACGCATCATCGATATCGACGGCCTGCGCGTGGAATACGCGGACGGCTTCGGCCTGGCGCGCTCGTCGAACACCACGCCGGTGATCGTGATGCGCTTCGAAGCTGAGACGCCGGCGGCGCTGGCACGCATCCAGGGCCAGTTCCGCGACGTGATCCTGGCCGCCAAGCCGGACGCCGAACTGCCGTTCTGATCCCGTCCTGATGAACATCCTGCTGGTCCGCGTCTCCTCGATGGGAGACGTGCTGCACAATATGCCTATCGTGGCGGACATCAAGCGCCACTTCCCGGATGCGAATATCGACTGGGTGGTGGAGGAGGGCTATGTGAGCCTGGTTCGCCTCAATCCCATGGTGCGCAATATCATCCCGTGGGCGCTGCGCCGCTGGCGCAAGAACCTGGGCGACAAGGCGGTGCGGGCCGAGATCGGAGGCTTCTTCCGCAAGCTGCGCGAAGTCCGGTACGACTATGTGTTCGACACGCAGGGCTTGCTGAAGACCGGCATCATCATGGGCGCGGCGCGCGGCAAACATAAAGTCGGCCTGGCCAACGGCAGCGAGGGCTCCGGCTACGAGGGCGTCTCGCGCATCTTCCATACCAAATCCATTCCGCTCGATCCGCGCACGCATGCGGTGGCGCGCGGCCGCCTGGTGGTGGCTGCGGCGCTGGGCTATACGGTCGATACGCCGGCCGATTTCGGCCTTCCGGAAATCCCTTCGAGCGAGCCGCGTCCAGCCTGGATGGGCGAGCAGCCTTATGCCGTCTACTTCCACGGCACGGCGCGCGACGCGAAGAAGTGGGCGCCTGCCAACTGGATTGAGCTGGGCCGGCAGCTGGCGCCCATGCCCATCCTGCTGCCCTGGGGCTCGGACAAGGAAAAGGCCGAAGCCGAAGGGCTGGCGGCGCAGCTGCCGAATGCGCGCGTGCTGCCCAAGCTGTCCATGGCCGATGCGGTGGTGCTGGCGCGCCGCGCCGCGCTGGCGGTCGGTGTCGATACGGGGCTGACCCATATCGCGGCGGCGTTTTCGCGCCCTGTGGTGGAAATTTACGCCGATTCGCCGCGCTGGAAGACCGAGGGCAACTGGTCGCCGCGCATCATCAACCTGGGCGACAAGGGTTCGCCGCCGGGCGTGGCCGAAGTGGCTGCCGCGGCCAAGAGCCTGCTCTGAGCGATGCGCCTTTTCTATACTTTCATGTGGTGGCTGGCGCTGCCGCTCGTGCTGGGGCGCCTGTGGTGGCGCGGGCGCAAGGAGCCGGGCTATCGCCAGCACTGGAATGAACG
>DASWYX010000030.1:0-5630 GCA_036404755.1 Pseudoduganella sp. | reverse complement strand
ATGGACGACGCCATGGGCGCGTCCACCTGCGTGGCCTGCGGCGAATGCGTGCAAGCCTGCCCGACGGGCGCGCTGATGCCCGCCCGCGATGCCGCGCTCGCCGTGCCGGAGCGCAAGGTCGATTCGGTCTGCCCGTATTGCGGCGTTGGCTGCCAGCTGACCTACAACATCCGCGACAACCGCATCCAGTACGTGGAAGGCCGTGACGGTCCCGCCAACAGCAGCCGCCTGTGCGTGAAAGGGCGCTACGGTTTCGATTACGCTCATCACCCGCACCGCCTGACCAAGCCGCTGATCCGCCGCGCGGACGCGCCGCCGAAGTCCGGCGACTTCACCATGGACCCCGACCGCGTGCTGGAAGTGTTCCGCGAAGCGAGCTGGGAAGAAGCGCTGGCGCTGGCCGGCGGCGGCCTGGCGAAAGTGCGCGACACGCACGGCGGCAAGGCCCTGGCCGGCTTCGGCTCCGCCAAGGGCAGCAACGAGGAAGCCTACCTGTTCCAGAAGCTGGTGCGCACGGGCTTCGGCAGCAATAACGTCGACCACTGCACGCGCCTATGCCACGCTTCCTCCGTGGCGGCGCTGCTGGAGGGCATAGGCTCGGGCGCCGTCTCGAACCCGGTGCGCGACGTGATGAAGGCCGAAGTGGTGATCCTGATCGGCGCCAATCCCACGGTGAACCATCCGGTGGCGGCAACGTGGATCAAGAACGCGGCCCGCGAAGGCATGAAGCTGATCGTCTGCGATCCGCGCCGCTCCGATCTCGCGCGCACGGCCCACCGTTACCTGCAATTCACGCCCGATACGGACGTGGCCCTGCTGAACGCCATGATGCATGTGATCGTGACGGAAGGCCTGGTGGACAAGGACTTCATCGCCAGCCGCACCATCGGCTACGAAGACCTGGCGAAAAACGTGGAAGGCTACAGCCCCGAAGCGATGGCGCCCATCTGCGGCATCGATGCGGAAACCATCCGCTATGTGGCGCGGCTGTATGCGACGTCGAAAGGCTCCATGATCCTGTGGGGCATGGGCGTGTCGCAGCACGTGCACGGCACGGACAACGCCCGCTGCCTGATCGCGCTGGCCCTGATGACGGGCCAGATCGGGCGCCCCGGCACCGGCCTTCATCCGCTGCGGGGACAGAATAATGTGCAGGGCGCGTCCGACGCGGGCCTGATCCCGATGATGTTCCCTGACTACCAGCGCGTGACCGATCCCGCCGTGCAGGCGCGTTTCGCGCAGGCCTGGGGTATGGCGCCCGGCGCGCTGGACGACCAGCCCGGCCTCACGGTGGTGGAAGTGATGAACGCGATCAAGGAGGGCGCGGTGCGCGGCATGTACATCATGGGCGAAAACCCGGCCATGTCCGACCCCGATGCCGACCATGCGCGCGCCGCGCTGGCCGCGCTGGACCATCTGGTGGTGCAGGATATCTTCCTCACCGAAACCGCCTACCTGGCGGACGTGATCCTGCCCGCCAGCGCCTTCCCCGAGAAGACCGGCAGCTTCACCAATACGGACCGGCTGGTGCAGATCGGCCGCCAGGCCGTGCCGCCGCCGGGCGACGCGCGGCAGGACTTGTGGATCATCCAGGAAATCGCGCGCCGCCTGGGCCTGGACTGGAGTTACGAAGGCCCGGCCCCGGTGTTCGAGGAAATGCGCCAGGTCATGCCCAGCATCGGCGGCATCACGTGGGAGCGGCTGGAGCGCGAGCACGCCGTCACCTATCCCTGCGAGGAGGAAGGCGATCCGGGCACGCCAGTCGTGTTCACGGACAGCTTCCCGCGCGAGTCGGGCCGGGCGCGCTTCGTACCGGCGGACATCATCCCCGCCAACGAGCGCCCCGACCATGACTATCCGCTGGTGCTGATCACCGGCCGCCAGCTGGAGCATTGGCACACGGGCAGCATGACCCGCCGCGCCGCCGTGCTGGACTCGATCGAGCCCGATCCGGTGGCCCTGGTCCACCCCTTCGACCTGGCGCAACTGGGCGTGCAGGGCGGCGATGTGATCACGATCGCATCGCGCCGCGGCAGCGTGAGCCTGTACGCACGGGCCGACGAGAGCTCGCCGCGTGGCGCCGTGTTCGTGCCGTTCTGCTATTACGAGGCCGCAATCAACAAGCTGACCAATCCGGTGCTCGACCCCTTCGGCAAGATCCCGGAATTCAAGTACTGCGCGGTGCGCGTGACGCCTGGCGGCACGCTGGAAGAGCAGGGCAGCTATGGCGGCGGACAATTGCTGGAGGGCGCGCACTGATGGCGCTACTGAATGCGGTGCAAGCCGCCTTCACCCTGCTTTTCACCGGCGACCCGGTGCTGTGGCGCATCATCTGGGTCTCCGTCAGCACCAGCGTGCTTGGGCTGCTGATCGCCACGCCGTTTGCCATCGCCGGCGGCTACGCCATCGCCATGAAGCAGTTCACTGGCAGGCGCCTCGTGATCTGGCTGGTGCAGGCGGCGCTGTCGCTGCCCACCGTGCTGATTGGACTGCTGCTGTACATGCTGCTGTCGCGCCATGGGCCGCTGGGCGGGCTGCAATGGCTGTTTTCCCAGCCCGGCATCGTGGCCGGGCAAGTCGTGATTGCGCTGCCGGTGCTGCTGGCGTTCACGCTGGCCGCCGTGCAGGCCGCCGATCCGCGCTACGCGGAAACGGCCATCGCCCACGGCGCCTCGCGCTGGCGCGTGATGACCACGCTGCTGTATGAGGTGCGTTTCGGCGTGATGGCCGCCGTGATCAGCGGCTTCGGGCGCGTGATTTCGGAAGTCGGCTGCGCCATGATGGTGGGCGGGAATATCGCCGGCGAGACGCGCACCATCACCACGGCCATCGCGCTGGAAACCAGCAAGGGCGAATTCGCGCAGGGCATTGCGCTAGGCATCGTGCTGGTCACGATTGCGCTGGCGATGAACGGCGCGCTGATGCTGCTGCAGGGCGATGCCCACGCGGCGAAGGGCAGGCCATGAGCGCGCTGCTTTCGATCGGCCGGCTGGTCAAGCGCTACGACAGCCACACGCTGTTCGACCTGGACGGCTTCGCGCTGGAGCGGGCCAGCGCCTATGTGCTGACGGGCGTGAACGGCGCCGGAAAGAGCACCCTGCTGCGGGTACTGGCCGGGCTGGCGACGGCGGAGGCGCAGGACGTACAGTTCGATGGCCAGGCGGTCAGCCTGTCGCCATATCCCGTTGCGCTGCGCAAGGCCATCGTCTACGTGCACCAGCATCCCATCATGTTCAGCACCAGCGTGGCGGACAATATCGCCTATGGCCTGAAGGCGCGCGGCGATGCGCGCGGCGCCATCGCGCAGGCCGTGCATGAAGCGATGGCATGGGCCGGTGTGCAGCACCTGGCCGCCAGCAATCCGGTGACACTGTCCGGCGGCGAAAAGCAGCGCGTGGCGCTCGCGCGCGCCCGCGTGCTGCAACCGCGCCTCTTGCTGCTGGACGAGCCAACCGCCAACCTGGATGGCGAAGCGCGCGAGCAGGTGATCGCCCTGATTCCGACGCTGATCCACGCCGGCAGTAGCGTGGTGATGGCCTGTCACGACCGCGATTTGATCAACTTGCCCGAAGTGCGGCGCCTCAAGCTGCGCGACGGGAGACTGGAGATACGATGAAGAAGATGCTGTCCCTCCTCGCCGCCGCGCTGGTCTTTTGCGGCGCCGCCAACGCACAGCAGGTGATCCGCCTTTCCACCACCACCAGCACGGAGAACTCCGGGTTGCTGGCTTACCTGCTGCCCGCCTTCGAGCAGAAAACCGGCAACAAGGTGCACGTAATTTCCGTCGGCACCGGCAAGGCGCTGGAACTGTCGAAGAATGGCGACGTGGACGTGACGCTGGTGCATGCGCGCCAGGCCGAGGACAAGTTCGTGGCCGAGGGCTGGGGCGTGGACCGCCGCGACGTGATGTACAACGACTTCATCATCGTCGGACCGCCGAGTGACCCCGACCGCATCAAGGGCGGCAAAGATGTGCTGATCGCCTTCCGCAAGCTGGCCGAAGGCCCGGCGAAATTCATTTCCCGCGGCGATAATTCGGGCACGGACATCATGGAGAAGGCGTACTGGAAGCAGGCCGGCGCCCAGCCGCCGCAGGCGCTGTACGTGTCCGCGGGCCTGGGCATGGGCGAGGTCCTGACCATGGCGGGCGAGCTGCAGGCGTACACGCTGACCGACCGCGCGACGTATGGCGCATATCGCGTGAAGACGGCGCTGGAAGTGATGGTCGAAGGCGATCCGAAGATGTTCAATCCCTACGGCATCATCGCCACCAATCCGGCCAGGCACCCCGGCATCAACTACAAGGGTGCGCGCCAGCTGATCGACTGGATCACGTCGCCGGAAGGGCAGGCGAAGATCGCGGCGTTCAAGCCTGCGGGACAGCAACTGTTCTTCCCGTCTGCGAAATGACAGGCGTGGCGCACTATTGATAAATATCAAGCGCGACAGGATCGCCAGCCCGTAGTCTTGGATCTTTCACCAGTCCACATTCTAAAATAGGGAGAGCATAAAATGTATCCAAACTACCTGATCGATATGTCCCGCGCTTCCCTGCAGGCCGTGCTGCAGGCGAGCACCCTGAACATGCAACTGGCGCAGTCCCTGCTCGACATGAGCATGCGCCTGATTCGCGTTGCCGTCGAAAACCAGCTGGGGCTGATGCACAGCGCCGGTGAGCGCGCGCTGACGGCCGCCGTCGCCGTCACGCCTGGCCAGCCGGTGCTGGTGGAGTCGCACACGGGAAAGGCGGCTTAATGCTGACCCAGCCATTCCACAATGGCTGATGCAACGGCGTCCGGCGCTTCCCGCTGCGGAAAATGGCCGACGCCGCTCAGCAGGACGCGCTGATAGGCCGCGCTGAACAGGTGCTCCTTGTGTTCCGAAGTCTGCGGTGAATTGGCGCTGTCCTCCGTGCCGTGCAGCACGAGCGTGGGCACACGAATGATGGATTCGTGACGCAGGCGCTCTTCCTGCTCCGAATAATAGGGATCGGAAGGGGCCAGGCCCCAGCGGTGGCGGTAGGAATGGATGGTGACGGAAGCCCAGTCGGGATTGTCGAAGGCGTGCATGGTGTCGTGGAAGTCGCCTTCCGTGAAATGCCAGGACGGTGACCAGGTGCGCCACAGCAGGTGGGCGAATTCCCTGCGCTCCCTGCGCAATGCTTCCGCGCCGCGGTCGGTCGCCATATACCAGTGATACCAGTAATTGCGGGCCTGGACCAGGCTGATGGACTGGGCCGGATCGTTGGTGCCCCAGCCAACCGAGATGGCCACGCAGCTTTTGATTCTCTCCGGTTCCAGCAGGCTGGCGTTGTAGGCAGCCCGTGCGCCCCAGTCGTGGCCGACCACGTGGAAGCGGCGGATGCCCATCGCTTCGGCCAGGTCCAGCAAGTCTTGCGCGAGGGCGCTCAACTGGCCGCTGCGAGGCGTGTCCGGCTGCAGGAAACGGGTCTCGCCGTGGCCGCGCAGGCTGGGCATGATTACGCGCCGGTTCTCCAGCCTGGGCAGGATGGCGTTCCAGGTGTGGACGTCGTCCGGCCAGCCATGCAGCAGGAACAGGGGCTCGCCATCGGGGTTGCCATGCTCACGATAGGCCACGCGCAAACGCTCGGTATTCACGAACAGCATGTT
>DASWYX010000029.1:0-12613 GCA_036404755.1 Pseudoduganella sp. | reverse complement strand
AAGAGCACGGCGCGCGCATTGCCATCGTTGCCGGCGACGGGTCACAGTGGAGCTATCAGCAACTGGCGCAAGCCGCTGACGATGCCGCAGCCCTCCTGCGCGGGGACACTGCGCCAGTCATTGTTGAAGCAGCAAACACTGTCGATTGCATAGTCGCTTACTTAGCTTGCCTGCGAGCACGTTGCCCCGTGCTGCTGGCCGAGCCGGGTTCGACCGTACGCGACCCCCGCATTGCGGATACTTTTCGTGCTGCCTGGGTGTTCCGCGCCAGCGACGAAGGCGTCTGGCGATTCGAACCCTATGCGGCGGAACGCGTAGCGGTCCATCCAGACCTGTGCGTGCTCCTGTCCACATCGGGTTCGACCGGCAGCCCCAAGCTGGTGCGCCTGTCGCACGACAACATCGAGTCCAACGCGTCCGCCATCGCCGAATACCTCGGCATCACCGCCGACGACCGCGCACTGACTTCGCTGCCGGCTTTCTATTCCTACGGCATGTCCGTCATCAACTCTCACCTGCACGCAGGCGCCTGCCTGCTGCTGACGGAAGATTCGGTGGCCCAGGACGGCTTCTGGCTGCGTGCAGAGCGCGAGCGCGCCACATCCTTTGCCGGCGTGCCGTTCACGTTCGAGATCCTGGAGCGCACCGGCTTCCGCAGCCGCCGCTATCCCTACCTGCGTTACCTGACGCAAGCCGGCGGCCGCCTGTCCGCGGAGATGGTGAAGCTGTACGCGGAGTGGGCGGAAAGCCAGGGCAAGCAATTCTTCGTCATGTACGGCCAGACGGAAGCGGCGCCGCGCATGGCCTACGTGCCGCCAGCCCAGCTGCGTGCCAACGCCGAGTGCATCGGCGTGCCCATCCCCGGCAGCAGTTTCGAATTGCGGCGTGAGGACGGCACGCTGGAAACCCGTCCCGACCAACCGGGCGAGCTGGTTTACCGCGGCCCGAACGTGATGATGGGTTATGCCGTGCAAGCGTCCGACCTGGCTCTGGGCACTGTGGTCGACGAACTGCGCACCGGTGACCTGGCCTGCCGCAAGGCCAATGGCAACTACTATATTGCCGGCCGCATGAGCCGCTTCGTGAAAATCGTCGGCAAGCGCATCAGCCTGGACGAAATCGAGCGCTGGCTGGAAGAGCAGGGCGTATCGGCTGCGGTGGGTGGCAGCGATGAAGTGATTGCCGTCGCTGTCTCCGGCAGCAGCGAGCCTGCCGCATTGAAGCAGCGCCTGCTGCAGCGCTTCGGCCTGCCTGCGATGGCCGTCGAGGTGGCTCTGCTTGATCCGCTGCCGAAGCTGGCGTCCGGTAAGATCGACCATCGCAGCGTATTGCGCCTGGTGCGCGAAGCCTGCCGCAAACAGCAGCGCCACGCCACGCTGGCCGAAGGCTTTGCAGACATCCTCGGCATTGCCTCAGTGCGGGATACGGACAGCTTCCTTGACCTGGGCGGCGATTCGGTCAGCTTCGTCGAAGTTTCGCTGCTGCTGGAAGAGCACCTCGGCCACGTGCCGGACAACTGGGAAGCGATGACGGTCGCCGCGCTGGAGGCTCTGCGCCAGGCGCAGCCGGTTCAGCGCGGCCCCGCCGCCAACGACCCGGTTCGGCCGCGCCTGCGCAACTCGTTCAGGATTGCCGTGGCTGCTGCGCTCAGCGTGCTGCTGGCCGGCGAGGGCGGACTGCAGCTGCGTTCCTACCTGAAGACCGGCCGCAGCGCCGCCGCTCTGCTGACCGGCCAGAGCACCGTGGTATTCAATGAGCACTGGGGTGTGCCGACCTATCGTCCGAATCATGTGCTGGCCGACGGCGGCGATGGGCGCTATTTCGCCACCAATTCGCTGGGATTGCGCAGCCCCGAAATCAAGCGCGATCCGGAACCGCGCGAGGTCAGGCTGGCGGTGGTGGGCGCATCCACTGTTGCGGGCGCTTACGCGCTGCGCAACGACGATACCTTCCCCAGCCTGCTGGAGCAAAACCTGCGCAAGGCTTATCCGAAACAGCCGATCAATGTCATCAATGCCGGCATCGAAGGCCATACCCTTGGCCAGACCGGCCGGCTGATCGAATTTGCGGTGGCCGGGCTGCGGCCGAACACCATTATCATTTATCCCGGCCTGAACGATATGACGGGCATCTGCCATGCGTCGCGTGGACAGAAGGCGCAGCGCGAACCCTTGCCTGCGCCATCGATGCCGCGCTGGGCGCTGTCTTCCGGCATGCTGGCAAAGAACACGGTCGCCCTGCGCGAGCCGCCGATCAAGGCCAGGGCGGTCGACCCGGCAGCCTTTTTCCCGACCGCGTATGGCGAAACGCTGCGCGACATTGTGCATAAAATCCGCGCCCGCGGCATCGAGCCGGTGCTGATGACGGTAGCCCGCTCCTTTGGCCGCGGCAGCCGGCAGGAAGGCATGCAGCTGGCCGCGTCCGCGCTGTATTACAACTCCTGTCTGGACTACGACGGCCTGGTCAAGGCGGGCAAGATGTACAACAAGGTCATCCGAAACGTGGCTGAAACGGAACACGTCACCTTGCTGGACCTTTCCCGCGCCATGCCCGGCGGCCGCGACTATTTTGTCGATGGCGGCCACTTCACGGCCCGCGGCGAGCATTTTGTGGCGGACTACCTGGCGCATGAACTGGAAGCCCGCGGGCTCGCGTCCGCCCCGATGCAGCTCGGCAGCCGCTAAAGGCGTTAATGGATATTTCGGGTTTCGGCTACTTCGTCTTCTTCCTCAGCGTGCTCGGATTGCACGCCCTGCTGGCAGGCCGCGACCGGCTGCAGAAGGCCATGCTGACGCTGGCCAGCTATTATTTCTATGCGACCGTCGACTGGCGTTTCCCCATCCTGCTGCTGACGCTGACCCTGATTAACTGGGGCGCCGGCGAGGCCGTGGGTCAGGCGCAGGACCGCCGCACGGCAAGGCAGGCGGTGGCGCTGGCGGTGCTGGCCAGCATTGCCATCCTGGCTTACTTCAAATACCTGAACTTCTTCGGCGGCATGCTGAATGCGCTGTCCGACTGGCTGGGCGGCGGGGCGCTGGTGCCGGTGATGAAGCTGCTGCTGCCGGTCGGCATCTCTTTCATGACCTTCCAGGCCATCAGCTATCCGGTCGACCTCTACGCGGGACGCCTGACGCAGCGCGCCGGCCTGGCCGACTTCATGCTGTTCATGGCTTTCTTCCCCCGTCTGCTGGCGGGACCCATCGTACCGGCGTCCCAGTTCCTGCCGCAACTGCAGCAAGCGGCCCAGCCCGTCAGCGACGAGCAGCGTTTTGCCGGCGCAGCCCTGATCATGCGCGGCCTGGTCAAGAAGGTGCTGCTGGCCGACTTGCTGGGAGCGCACCTGGTCGATCCGGTATTCGCGCGCCCCGCCGATTTCAGTGCGCCCTTCGTTTGGCTGGCCATGTTCGGCTACTCGCTGCAGGCGTATTACGACCTGAGCGGGTACACGGATATGGCGCTGGGCGCGGCGCGCATGCTGGGTTACCGGCTGCCGTCCAACTTCAACCGGCCGTATATGGCGACCGGCATCGCCAATTTCTGGCAGCGCTGGCACATTACGATGTCGTCCTTCTTCCGCAACTACCTGTACAACCCGCTCAGCACGGCTTGGCGCGCACCCGTGTTCATCAACCTGTTGATCGTGTTCGTCGCCATCGGCTTGTGGCATGGCGCAGGGTGGAACTTTGTCGTCTACGGACTGATCCACGGCAGCATGGTCGCGCTCGAGCACTGGCGCAGTACATCGCGCCAAAAGCGCGACCTGCCGCTGCCCGTGTGCCGTGGCGGACGGCTGGCCTTTCAAATTGCGCTGGTTTTCACGGTGGTGGCGCTGACGCGCGTGCTGTTCCGCAGCAGCGATTTCGCCGCGGCCGGCAGCTTCTTCGCCGCCATGGCCGGGCCGCTGACCGGGGCCTTCCCGCTGTCCGTGCAGGCCGGGCTGGCGCTGCTTGCCGCCCTGGGATTGCATTTCTCGCCCATCCGCTGGCGCGACGCCTTCATGGCCTGGGTCGCCCGCCAGCCCGCCTGGCTGTTCGGCGCCCAGTTCGCCGGCCTCGTCTATGTAGTATCCGCCTTCAGCCAGGGCGCGTCCGGCTTCATTTATTACCAGTTCTGAACTCTTCCCATGGACGCGCGCCCCGAAACCCGCTATTCTTCGTGTCTCTTCCAGCGGCTGTAGCTCAGTGGATAGAGTATCGGCCTCCGAAGCCGAGGGTCGTGGGTTCGATCCCCGCCAGCCGCGCCACAATTCCTTGCACGCGCAAGGAACTGCTTCCATTCGCGAAGTTTCCCTTTTCCCCGCTCTCATCGCTGATTATCGGCGCTAAAAACTTGCTATGGCACAATATCGTCCTTTGAACGAATGTGCATTGCAAGCGGCAGATAATCTGTCCGATTAATCCATGATGAATAGAATTGAAAACTGGTTAAATCGCCGGACAGCCTTCCTGGCGAATCCACGTGCTGAAACGTTCGCGATCTGGCTGGTGCCGCTGCTGCTGGGACTGTTATCCGTCGCATTAGGCCAGGATGAAGGCTGGGATATGAGGAATTACCACCTCTATAATGCCTACGCCGTGCTGGACGGACGGGTCGGTTTTGATTTCGCGCCGGGCGGATTCCAGAGTTATTTCAACCCGACACTTGAGCTGCCTTATTTCCTGCTGACTTCCTGGCTGGCGCCGCAAGTTGTCGCATTTATTATTGGCGCGGTGCAGGGCATTAACTTCCTGCTCGTGCTGGGCATTACCCGCTGCGTGCTGGGCAGGCAGGCCGGGACGCGTCTGCCATTGCTGCTGGCGCTGGCCGGCATTCTCGGCGTCGGCTTCCTCGCGGAATTAGGCAATAGCATGGGAGATAACCTGACGTCGATTTTGACGCTCTGGTCGCTTCTTATCTTGCTGCAACGGTGGGAACAATTATCCGAATCTCAGGGAATGCTCTATTCGGCGCTGTCCGGCGTGCTGATGGGACTTGGCGCGGGCCTGAAGCTGACTAATGCCGTCTATGCGGTTGGCTTGTGCCTGGCGATTTTCCTGCTTGCACCTGGCAATTGGCTGATCCGCTTGCGGCTGGCTTTTGTATTTGGCTTAGGTGTTCTGGCGGGTATTGCAATGGCCGGCGGCTGGTGGATGCTTGAAATGTGGAAGTTGTACGGCAATCCGCTTTTCCCTCAATTTAATAACATCTTCCATAGTCCCTGGGCAGCACAGAAAGGGATTATGGATCTCTACCACCTGCCCCGCAGCTTGACCGAAGCGCTGCTGTGGCCCTTCGTCTTCACCAAGAATTTTGTCCGCGTATCCGAGCTGGACATGAAGCAGTCGATCTGGGCGGTGAGCTATGTGTTGTTCATCGCACTGGGCGTGCGCTGGCTGCTGCGCCAGAGCTGGGCGGGATTGACGTCGAGGCATGCCAGCTTCGTGCTGCTGTTCTTTGCGATCTCCTATCTGGTGTGGATGAAAGTATTCAGCATTCACCGGTATCTGATCCCGGCGGAGCTGCTGGCGCCGCTGGTTGTGTGGGGCCTGCTGCAGCGCCTGCTGCCGCCGGCGACTGCGCAGCGGGCAGCCATCGCCGTGTTGGGGGCGGTGACGCTGTACGCCATGCCGTTTTCCACGTGGGGGCATGCGGACTGGGCCGACCAAAGCTTCAGCGCCGAAGTTCCTGTCTTTTCGCAGCCGGCGTCGAGCATCGTCTATCTCACCGAGCCTGATCCGCCTTTCGGCTGGCTGGTACAGTTCTTTCCGCGCGAGGTGCAATTCATCGGCCTGGGCATCGGCTTCCCTGAGTCGCCCCTGTATCACGAGAAGATTGCGGAAGCGGGAAGGGCGCGAAGCGGGCCGCATTATGTGCTGTTCAATGCCGCGCACAATCCCAAGGAACAGTCACTGCGCAAGAAGATTCAAGCCTTCCAATTCCTGGGACAGACCCGCAGCGAAGAAGGCTGCGCTCGCCTGGACAGGCTGCTGACCAGGGTGCGCTTCCAGGTGCAGGTCAGGATGCTGCCGACAGGCGGCGCCGAGCGCTGTACGCTGGAATTGCAGCCGAAGTATCAGATGGACCTGGACGCGCTGCAGCGTGAGAACGAGCAAAAGATGGCCGACAAGGTTGCGCAGTGGGGCCTGCGGCTCGACCAGGCCAGTTGCCGCACCCACAAGGCGGCCATCGGCACTGCGCCGCACCAGTACCGCTTGTGCCGGGTGGAGGGGCCGAACTGAGCCAGGTCGCTCGCCAATTCACAACACCTGGGCAAATATGTGTTGTCCATTTTGCAATCGCAGTGCAAAATGGAAGCTCATCTGCCACGCCCTTCCTTATCTGCTGAGAATTGACGATGCAACCCAATCTCGACCTGCTGCGCGCGGTGGCAGTGCTCCTCGTATTGGTATCGCACACGATTACCGTATTCAACGGCAAGTTGACGCTGGATCTGCACCGTATGGGCCAGTTGGGCGTCGTGCTGTTTTTCGTGCATACCGCACTGGTCCTGATGCAGTCACTGGAACGCCAGCAGCTGACCGGCTCGACCATGTTCAAGCGGTTCTATGTCCAGCGGGTGTTCCGCATTTATCCTTTGGCCATCGTATTTGTCACGAGCATTTTCATTTTGGGCGACAAGCAATGGACCCCGTTTGAAATGCTCAGCAATCTGACCTTAACGCAGAATCTGTTCTATGTTCGCAATGCGAGCGACGTGCTGTGGTCATTGCCGCTGGAAGTGCAGATGTATATCTGCCTTCCCATCCTGTACATCGTTTTCCGGAAAAGGCCAGTCAGCTGGCTGCTTGCGTTGTGGGTCGTGTCGGTGCCGGTGGCATACGTTGCCCCTACCATCTCCGGCCGCATCAATATGCTGGAGTTCGTTCCTTGTTTCCTGGGTGGGGTAATTGCATGGCGCATGCAGGGCAACGAAAGATTGCCGGGCTGGACCTGGCCGCTGCTGCTGGCGGCCTGCTGTATCGGATTCTTCTTCCTGGCCGACCCCTGGCATAACCATTATGGCCGTTGGGTCGTGTGCATTGTTTTGGGACTGATCATCCCGCAAGTGCACCAGCTTAAACAGGCGACATTGAACGCATTTAGCAAGACCGTGGCCAAGTACAGCTACGGCATCTACCTGTTCCACTATCCGCTGCTGTCATTCGCCTTCGAGACCTTGTCCGGTCAGCCTTATGCCGTGCGGTGGGCTGTGTTCCTGATCAGCGTGACGGGCATTCCGTTCGCCGCCTATCACCTGATCGAGCATCCGATGATCAAGCTGGGCCACGCCTGGACCGAGCGCAAGCGCACGGCCAAGGTGGTTGTGCCGGCCGCCTAAGCCAGGGGACGCGCCGCCAGTTGCTCCGGCGTCGAATAGATCGTCAGGTTCTCGCCGGACATCTGCTGCAGGTGATCGAAGAAGCCGCGGGCCGGAATCCACCATGAAGCCGCTTCGCCCACCTGGCCTTCCGTCAGCAAGCCGGACCGCCTGAACTCCGCCTGGAAGTATTCGCGCAGATCGGCGCGCGACGGGTTGTCGATCCGGCGCTGGGCGATCCCGGGGGCAAAGGGACGCACCGGCACGTCCCAGCGCTGGCCCTGCTGGTCCAGGCAGGGAATCCGGAATTGCTCGTCGCCCCACACGGGCACAGGGAAAGCGTCGCCCATCGCGTCTTCCAGCACGTGATAGAAGGTCACCGGCCCCATCGAAATGCCCAGGCCCAGTACCTTCCCCTCCTCGATGCCGACAAAGCGCTGCCAGGGCGACCCTTCGCCGAACACGGACGGTGCGCGGTGGTGGGCCTCGGTCAGGAAGGCGGCATGGCGGCCCCATGCCGACACGGAATGCGTGGGATGCACGCTGCGGTGGATGCCTTCGCAGGCGAGGAAGGCCTCGGGCAGCCGGCCCATATTGGTGCCATCCTTGCGTACATCGAATACATAGTCCTGCATCTGGCAGGTGGCGAGGATGGTCCCGCCCGGCAGATAGTAGGTCGGGATGATCAGCGTGCCTTCCGGACCGACCGCGTCCTGCAGGGCTTGCACGACGGTGGCGGCGCCGCCGTCCACATAGCCCAGGCTTTTCAGCGAGGAATGGATGAACAGCGTATCGCCGCGCGCGATGCCCATGCGGCCCAGGTCGGCGGCCAGCTCGGCGCGGCCCACATGGCGCCGGGTCTGGCGCTGCGTGCTGGCGCTGCTGCGCCGGCGCAGTGTTTCGAGCAGCGCCTTGACCTGGCGCTTGATCGGATTAAGCATTGCCCGCCTGCAGGATTTCCAGTTCGAGCAGGTTGGCGTCGATGCAGAACTTCGCCGCCCAGTTCAGGTATTCCCACTGGCCGTAGCTGCCATTGATCGGGAAGGAACCCTTGACGCCGCCCTGGGTTTCTTTCGGACCGTCCAGCCAGATCGTACGGCGCACGAAACTGGTCAGGCGCTGGCCGGCTTCGAAGTAGCGCTTTTCACCCGTCAGCTGGAACAGCAGGAACAGGCAGTGCGCGATTTGCACCGAACCGGTCAGACACACGAAGTCGGCGGCGGGCTTGAAGTCGCGGTCCATGCGCGCCGGCAGGTAGCCATCGTCGGCAATGGCCTTGACCAGGCTGTCGGCGGTGCGTACGGACGCGGCCAGCAAGTCGGCGCGGCCCGAGTACAAATGGCCTTCCAGCACGCCGCGCAGCACGTAACCGATGGTGTGGCTGAGCGGATGAGCCGGATCGGTCAGGCAGTTCGAGTCGAACCAGCCGTTCGCCTGCTGCTTGGTCAGGGCCCAGTCCACCTGGCGCAGGCCGGCAGCGCCGTAGCCGTGGCCCGGCGCTACGCGGTCGGCCTCGAACAGGCCCCAGGACACATGGGTTTCGTACGCTTTCTCGCCCGGCTTGGCGAAAGGCGTTGGGTGCTTGCGCCAGCAGCCGTCCGGGTCCAGGCTGTCGCGCAGCCAGCCGGCCGCGCGGTGCATGGCATCCATATAGCGCGGATCGTCATAGGTCTTGGCGCCGGCGGACAGGCCCAGCAGGATCTGGCCCGTGTTGAAGGTCACAGGCACGCGCGGCGTGGAATCCACCTTGCCGCCCTGGAAGCCCCCTTCCGGGAACTGGATGGCCACGAACCAGTCCAGCATGCGGCGGGCGCGGGCGTGCAGGTCCGCGCTGCTGCGGCGCTGCGCCATGTCGATCACGGTCGGCACGATATAGCCAGTCGTCTCCGGATACGACGAACCCCAACCCTTGATCAGGCTGTAATCGCGGGCCACGCCGCCATCGTGCGTGGCGGAGTTGTCCTGTGCGGCGCAGAGCCAGTCGGTGCAGGCATCGATGACGGCCTGGCAGCCCGGATCGCGTTCCGGCAGGCCGCGCTGGTCCGCCTGCATTTCGGCGATGGCGCCTTCGGGCAGCGCAGGCTCCTGGGCAAACTTGTTCTTGATCGATCGGAGTAGCTGGAACATTTTCGTCCTGATAGGTTAAGGGTTTGGTTAAATATTGCCCGGCGCGGCCGGCCGCAGCGGCCCCCAGGCTGGCACATGGCGCTCCAGCCAGCGCTTGAGCACGTCTTTCTGCCGCTCGGTCACGATCCCCAGCGGCACCACGAGCACCAGGGTGATGCCCAGCGCGGCGAAGAAGTACGCGGGGCCGGGCTCCATGTCGCGCAGCAGCAGGATCACCAGCAGCAGCAGCGGCAGGTGGAACAGGTACAGCGAAAAGGTCAGGCTGGAGGCGGCGCGGATCGGACGCGCACCCAGCTCCAGCAGGCCGGCGAAGCGCGGCGCAATGCGGCGGAAGCCGATGAAGTGGGCCGCGATGACGACCGTCAGGATGTAGTCGCCCAGGAAGCGCTTGGAAAAATGCAGCAGGGTGAATGCTTCGGCGCCGATGCGGCCAGCCAGCCAGCGCGAGATCTGGTCGGTCACGTCCCAGTACTGGAAGGCGGCGGCGCCCAGCAGCGACGTGCTCCACAGCAGCCAGCCGGCGGCCTCGCTGATGCCGTACCAGCCGCGGTAGCGGTACAGCACCACGCCGACCAGCCAGATCGGCGCCAGCAACAGGATCTTGGGGCCGATCACCAGCGCCGCCAGAGTCAGCCAGAACCAGCGCCGTGGGCCGGCAAAGGTGAAGATGGCAAACAGCAGGTAATAGCTCATCTCGTAGCACAGCGACCAGTAGGGCGAGTTCGAGAACGGCATGATGGACACGAACCACAGCTCGTTGACGAAGCCCAGGCTGGCGGCGATGCGCACCAGCGAATAATCATGCGTGGTCATGCCGCCCGCGTAGAAGCCGGGGTCGATGTGCAGGCCGATCTGGTCGACCAGCGGCGTCAGCAAGATGGCGGGCAGGGCCACCGAGTACACGCGCGCAAAGCGGCTGATCCAGAATGCGCGCGCGGTGTTTTCCTTGTGGTCCGCGACATGCGCGATCACGTAGCCGGACAGCAGGAAGAAGACGATGACGGCATTGTGGCCCAGCGAGCCGGGCAGCACGCGCCCGCCCAGGGTCTGCCCGGCCGCATGCGACACCATGACGGTGAGCGCAGCCAGGAAACGCAGCAAATCCAGGTACAGCGAAAAGCTGCGCGGCATGCCATGGGCAGCATCAGGCATCACTCTTGGCCTCGAATCGCTCGGATGCCAGCGCCGTGGCGTGGCTCAGCGCCAGCGACAGGTGCTGCTTCCAGGCGGAAGGGGACAGTGGGTTCGGCACGCGCCGCGCAGCCATCATCTTGGGCAGCAGGCACAGCGCATACAGCTTTTCCGGGATCTTGCGACGCAACACCATCAGGCCGCGGAAATTCGTCCACCACCAGCTTTCCTGCTGCAGCCGCTGGTCCAGGCGCGGGATGCCGAAGCCGGGGTGGTAGAGGTTGAAGGCCAGCGTGATGCGCTGGGTGTCGCCCTCGTAGCGCTCCACCGAATGCATCAGGCTGGACGGGAACAGCAGCATGCGGCCATTGCGCGGCGACATCAGCACATCGCGCCGCAGCACATCCGTTTCGCGGTTGGTGTCGATCGCCACCAGCGACCAGTCCTCGAAACGGGTGCGCCCGCCGCCAGCGCGGCCTTCCTCGATGTCGCCCACGTTCACGTAGTACACGCCGGAGAAGAAGGAATATTTGCCCAGGTGGTCATGCACGCGGTTGAAGTGGCCCCGTTCGTTGACGTTGGCCCAGGCGCGGATTTTCCAGCCCTGTTCGAAGGCGGGATCGCGCCGCCCCGTCTGGCGCGCCACGTATTCCTTGGCCAGCTCCAGCACGCGCTCGAGCAGCTGGCGCACGGCCGGCTCCGGCCAGTCCTGCAGATCGGTGTTCGACTGCCAGCCGCCGCGGTTGGTCTTCACCGTCCCCGCGCTGCTGCGCCGGCGTTCGAGCACGACCTCGCGCAGCGAAGCATTCAGCGCTTCGCTGTCGGGCCAGTCAAAGTACATGACGGGCGAGGGGAAGAGGAGTTGCAGGTTTGCACCACTCAGGTCGCTGGGGTGTTTTTGCTGCGCAGGCGGGGAAATCATGGCATCGCACACGGTGAGTGACTCGCTCTGCAACTATAGCATGTCGTTAATAGAAAGGAAACTTTATTGCGTCGGTTACAGATTTCGTTGCATTTGTGCCGCAGCCATCAGGCGTTGGCGCAAGCGCGTCAGCTTCCTGGCGCCCACCAGCAATAAATTGTTGTGCCGGTCCAACTCGGGCCTGCCCATCCTGCCCGCAATGAAATCCCGGATGCCCAGCAAGCTGGCATTGCCATGAGCGGTAAAACCGTCATCGTAGAGCCGATTGCAGTTGTACAGGGCCTGATCCAGCAAACGCAGCCATAAAAGGTGGCGATATTCCGGCGGGGTGTTCTCGTACCAGAACAGCAGGTAATTTCTCTGGGTGAGATAGAAATAATAGGGTGGGCGTTCTGTATCTTTGGCCGGCAGCGGATGGCGCACCCGGGTGTCGAACGCAACTTTCAGATCCCAGCCGGCCTTGGCCAGCCGCACGCTGAGCTCGTTATCCTCGTAGTAGGCGAAATACCGCTCATCCAGCAGGCCGACTTTTTTCAGCGCGGCGACACGCAACAGCAGGGCGGCGCCCGAAAGCCATCTATCCATCGGCTGCGCGCCTTCGAGCTTCTGCATTTTTTCCAGCGACGGCCAGGTGCTCAGGCGATTCTTCCAGTCGTGCTCGCCGCCGTTGAAATATACGCGGCCATCGTCGTCTTCCAGGCGCGGCGATACGGCGGCACAGCCGGGGTCGTGTTCCATGATGCGCACCAGCGCGGGCAGCGTTTCCGGTACCAGCACGCTTGCGTCATTGTTGAACAGCCAGATGTAATCGAAGCCTTGTTCCATCGCCAGGCGGATGGCCTGATTGTGTCCGCCCGCATAGCCGAGATTGGTCTCGTTGCGGCGCAGGTTGACAGTGGGGGAGAGGTGGCGCTGAAGTGTTTCGAATTCTTCGATGCTCGAACCGTTATCGATGACCAGTAACTCGATGTCGAGGTCGGGCGGATGCAGATCGAGCAGCCGCGCGACCGCCGTCGCCGTTCGCTCCGGCGCGTGCCAGTTGAGTATGCTGACCAGGACTCTTGTCGTGCTCATTTCCATCGTACCTCCACATCGGTTGACTTTGCGGTTGACTTTGGCTTGAGCAGCGAACGGCT
>DASWYX010000028.1:0-9687 GCA_036404755.1 Pseudoduganella sp. | reverse complement strand
GGAACTGCATATCACGATCGAAGGCCGCAAGGACCTGGCCGGCCAGCTATACCGCCAGCTGGCCGACGCCATCAAAAGCGGCAGGCTCGCGGACGGTCAGCAGCTGCCGCCATCGCGCCTGCTGGCCGAGCAACTGGGCGTGTCGCGCAAGACAGTGTCCGAAGCCTACAGCCGGCTCACGCTGGACAAGCTGCTGGAAGGCCGCATCGGCGCCGGCAGCTACGTCCGCGCCCCGTCCGCACAATGCACAAAACGCGAAGCCACAACAGCACTGGCGGCGGCCGAGACCATCCGCAAGTGGGACGCACTGTCTACGCCCCTGCGCGAGCCGCCCGAAAGCCGCTCGCGCTACGACTTCGTGGGCGGCCGCTCCACGCCGGGACACTTCCCGAAAGAAGAATGGCGCCGCTGCGTGCTGCACGCCCTGCGCGAGGAAGAAGCGATGCGCGGACGTTACCGCGGCACGGCCGGCCTGCCCTCGCTGCGCGAGGCCATCGCCCGCCACATCGCCTTTTCACGCGGCGTGCGCTGCACGGCGGCCGACATCGTCGTCACCAGCGGCGCCCAGCAGGCGCTCGACCTGCTGGCACGCGTACTGCTGGAACCGGGCAGCGTGGTGGCGATGGAAGACCCCTGCTACCCCGTCGCGCGCCAGCTCCTGGCCAGCCACGGCGCCCGTATCGCCAGTGTGCCGGTGGACGATGAGGGCCTGGTGGTCGACCAGATCCCCGCCGATGCACGCCTGATCTACGTCACGCCGGCCCACCAGTTCCCGCTCGGGATGCCCATGAGCGTGCCGCGCCGCCAGGCGCTGCTGGAGCGCGCCGCGCAAATCGGCGCCATCATCATCGAGGACGATTACGACAGCGAATTCCGCTACGAAGGCCGTCCCACCGATTCGCTGCAAAGCATGGACACGCAAGGCCTGGTCGCCTTCGTCGGCACGTTCTCCAAGGTGCTGCTGCCGGAGCTGCGGCTTGGCTATGTGGTGCTGCCTCCGGCGCTGCAGAACGCCGTGCTGAATGCGAAGCACCTGCAGGACTGGCATACGAACACGCTGAACCAGCATGCGCTGGCCAAGTTTATCGAGGACGGCTACCTGCAGAAGCATATCCGTCGCTGCCACGATCTATTCAACTCGCGCCGGGCGCGAATGCTGCAGTTGTTCGGACAGGAGCTGTCAGAGTGGTTTCGCGTGGTGCCGGCGACGGCGGGGTTTCATATGTCCGCAATGGCGGTGGCGGAGGTGGACATTGACCTGCTGATCCGCCTCGCGCATCGCGCGGAGGTGGGACTGCATCCGCTGTCGATTTTTTATCACGACCTGCCGCCGCAGCCGGGGCTGTTCTTGGGGTATGGGGCGATTGATACGATGGATATCGAGACGGCCTTATTGCGCGTCAGGGATATATTGCGGCAGTTGGGTGGCACGGCGGGGCTCGGCGCCTCCATATGATCCGCCGTGCCTGCGGTCACGCGGCGCTGCGCGTCAATTGCGGCAGGGACGCCATCAAATCCGAAAACCGCTGCCCCTGAATCATCACATGATCGCGCAACAATTCCGCCGCGCGCTCGCCGTCGCCGGCCAGGATGGCCTTGACCACCCCATCATGCTCCGAATACGAATGCCCGATCCGGTTGCGCACGCGCAGCTGCAGGCGGCGGTAGGGACGCAGCCGGCGATACAGGCTGCGCGTCTGCTCGATCAGGAACTGGTTATGTGAGCAGGCATAGATCGCCTCGTGAAAAGCCTCGTTGCGATAGTAATAATCATCCGGCTCCTGCGCCTCGGCCGCCGCCTTGCACGCCTCGTGCGCGGCCAGCAGCCCCGCCTGGTCTTCGGGCGTCATGCGGCGCGCCGCCAGCCGCCCGCAGGTCGCCTCCAACTCGGACATCACCTCGAACATTTCCAGCAACTGCTGAGGCCCCAGCTCGGCCACAATCGCGCCCCGGCGTGGCCGGATAACCACAAGTCCCATCGACTCAAGCTGGATCAGCGTCTCGCGGATGGGTGTGCGGGACACGCCAAAGCGCGTCGCCAGCTCGGTTTCGTCCAGATGCTGCCCCGGCTGCAGCTCGCCCATCGCGATCATTTCCTCGATGGTTTCTCTCAGGGTGGATGAATGTTTTGTCATGGTACTGCCCGTTACTCTGTATATGTAAGCTCATTATAAGACGTAAATATCGCTTGACAACGTATGCAGTGAATATATTCTTGTATACATAAAAAGCGGAACCGCATACTTTACCCACTTGGAGGATGACATGACGAATATGACCCGTAGGGCAATTCTTGGCGCACTCGCAACCAGCCCGCTGTGGCTACAGACGGCCTGGGCCCAGAGCGCGAACATCAAGATTTCCCACCAGTTCCCCGGCGGCACCCTCACCGAAGGCGACTTCCGTGACCGCCTGACCCGCATGTTCGCGGCGGAAGTGGAAAAGCGCACCAAGGGCGCGCTGAAGTTCGCCATCTATCCCGGCTCTTCGCTGATGAAGACCAACGCCCAGTTCTCCGCCATGCGCAAGGGCGCGCTGGACATGTCGCTGGTGCCGCTGTCCTATGCCGGCGGCGAAGTACCGGAAGTGAATATCGGCCTGATGCCCGGCCTCGTCACTTCCTATGAACAGGGCTACGCCTGGAAGAACGCGGAAGTCGGCAAGGAACTGACCAAGCTCCTGTGGGACAAGGGCGTGGTGCTGGTGAGCTGGATCTGGCAGGCCGGCGGCGTGGCCTCGCGCACCAAGCCGGTCGTCGCGCCGGAAGATGCGAAAGGCATGAAGATCCGCGGCGGTTCGCGCGAGATGGACCTGATCCTGAAAGCCGCCGGTGCTGCTGTGGTGTCCCTGCCGTCCAACGAAATCTACGCCGCCATGCAGACTGGCGCCATGGATGCGGCCCTGACCTCCTCCACTTCCCTGATTTCCTTCCGCCTGGAAGAAGTGTCGAAAGCGCTGACCACCGGCCGTGGCGGCGCCTACTGGTTCATGTTCGAGCCGCTGATGATGTCGCGCGCCGCCTATGAGCGCCTGCCGAAGGACCAGCAGGCCGCCATCATGGCCGTCGGCGCCGACCTGGAAAAATTCGCCCTTACCGCCGCCAAGGCCGACGACGACCAGGTGGCCGCCGTGTACCAGAAGGCCGGCGCCAAGGTGGTGGACCTGGACAAGGCCACCGTCAAGAAATGGCAGGACATCGCGCGCACCACCGCCTGGAAGGACTACGGCGAGCGTAACGAGAACTGCGCCAAGCTGCTGAAGCTCGCGGAGAAGACGCTGTGAGCCACGGTTTCGAGCTGAACCCGGCCAAGGGGCCGGCCCTGCCGACAGCGCCCGGGCTGTCCGCAGTGGGTGGTTTCATCAACAAGGTCAATAACGGGCTGGTGACCTTGTCCATGATCGCCATGGTGCTGACGGCGCTGATCCTGACCTACTCGGTCGTCTCGCGCTACTTCTTCCACGCGCCGACGGACTGGCAGGATGAAGCCTCCATCTTCATGCTGGTGGGCGTGACGTTCTTCTGCTGCGCCTATGTGCAGTCCTATCGAGGCCATATCGGAATCGAGGCGCTGGCGTCCATCCTGCCGCCGAAGGTCAACGCCGTGCGCATGTTCTTCGTCGACCTGCTGTCCTTCCTGTTCTGCGCCTTCTTCTCCTGGAAGTCCTGGACGCTGTGGCACGAAGCCTGGGTGGATGGCCAGACCACCACTTCCACTTTCGCGCCGCCGCTGTGGATTCCCTATTCCATGATGGCCGCGGGCATGACCCTGCTGTCCCTGCAACTGCTGCTGCAGGTCGTCGCACGCATCACCGATAAAGGAAGTGCATCATGAGCGAGCTGTCCCGGGGCGCCCTGGACGGCGCCGTTACCCTGGTCGTGATGTTCTCCGGCATGCCGATCGCCTTCGCGCTCGGCGTGGTGGCCACGTCCTTCATGTACTTCTTCATGCCCGCCACCTCGCTGGACACGATCACCCAGAACGTGTACGAGGAAATGGCGTCGATTACCCTGCTGTCCATTCCCCTGTTCATCCTGAAGGGCGCGGCCATCGGCAAATCACCGGCCGGCAAGGACCTTTACTCCGCCATCCACACCTGGCTGCACAAGGTGCCGGGCGGCCTGGGTATCGCCAACGTCTTTGCCTGCGCCCTGTTTGCAGCGATGGCCGGTTCCTCGCCGGCCACCTGCTCGGCGATCGGTTCGGCCGGCATCCCTGAAATGCGCAAGCGCGGCTACTCGCCAGGTTTCGCGGCCGGCATCATTGCCGCCGGCGGCACCCTGGGCATCCTGCTGCCGCCGTCCATCACCATGATCCTGTACGCCGTGGCCGCCGAGCAGTCGCTGGGCCGCCTGTTCCTGGCCGGTATCGGCCCGGGCGTGCTGCTGGTGCTGCTGTTTGCCGGCTACGCGGTCTACCGCGCCCGCACCGAGTACAAGCTGGCCAAGGAAATCTACGAAAAAGGCGGCGTGAAGTCGGCCTACCTGGAAGACGAACACTTCACGCTGCGCCAGAAAGTGGAAATGCTGCCGCGCGTGCTGCCCTTCATCGTGCTGCTGATCGGCGTGATGATTGCACTGTATGGCGGCTTCGCCACCCCGTCCGAAACGGCCGGCCTGGGCGCGCTGCTGGCCATCGTGCTGATCGCCATCGTCTATGGCGCGTGGCGGCCGAAGGAGCTGTCGCCCATCCTGACCTCGACCATCAAGGAATCGACCATGCTGCTGCTGATCATCGGCATGTCGCTGCTGTATTCCTATGTGATGAGCTACCTGCATATCAGCCAGGCCGCTGCCAGCTGGGTCGTGGGCATGCACCTGTCGAAGTGGGTACTGCTGGCGACAATCCTGCTACTGGTGATCGTGCTGGGCTTCTTCCTGCCGCCAGTGTCCATCATCCTGATGACCGCCCCCATCATCCTGCCGCCGCTGCGTGAAGCCGGCTTCGACCTGATCTGGTTCGGCGTCGTCATGACCATCGTGATGGAAATGGGCCTGATCCACCCGCCGGTGGGCCTGAACATCTTCGTCATCAAGAACATCGCGCCGGATATACCGCTGAAGGACGTGATCTGGGGTGTGATGCCCTTCCTGCTGCTGATGGTCGCCGCCGTGGTCCTGCTGTGCGTCTTCCCCGGCATCGCCACCGGCCTGCCTGATATGGTGATGGGAGCGAAATAATGAATGCCCCGACACGTGTATGGGACTCGCTGCAGCGCAACCGCGCCGAACGCCTGGCGCGGGCGCAGTCGGCCCTCGGCAGCGACCTGGCGGGCAAGGCCCTGCCGGCCGCGCGCATCGAAGACTTGCTGCACGCCGTGCTGGAATGCGGCGACCGCGTCTGCATCGAAGGCAATAACCAGAAGCAGGCCGACTTCCTGGCCGGCGCCCTGTGCCGCCTGGACCCGCAGCGCATCAACAACCTGCACATGCTGCAGTCTGTGCTGACGCTGCCCGAGCACCTCGATGTGTTCGACCGCGGCATCGCTTCGAAGCTGGACTTTTCCTTTTCCGGCCCGCAGGCCGGCCGCGTGGCGAAGCTGGCTTCGGCCGGCAAGCTGAATATCGGCGCCATCCATACCTACCTGGAACTGTTCGGCCGCTACTTCATCGACCTGCCGCCGCGCGTGTCGCTGGTGGCTGCCGAAGCGGCCGACCGCAAGGGCAATATCTACACGGGTCCGAACACGGAAGACACACCCGTCATCGTGGAAGCGACGAGCTTCAAGAACGGCATCGTCATCGTCCAGGTCAACAGGATCATGGATGAACTGCCGCGCATCGATATCCCGGGCGACTGGGTCGATTTCGTCGTGGAGTCGCCTTCGCCCTACTACATCGAGCCGCTGTTCACGCGCGACCCGGCCCAGATCTCCGAGATCCAGGTGCTGATGGCCATGATGGCGATCAAGGGCATCTATGCCGAATACCAGATCCAGCGCCTGAACCACGGCATCGGCTTCGACACGGCCGCCATCGAGCTGCTGCTGCCGACCTATGCCGAGTCGCTGGGCCTGCGCGGCAAGATCGCCACCAACTGGGCGCTCAATCCCCACCCTGCCTTGATCCCGGCAATCGAAGCGGGCTTCGTGGATTCCATCCATTCCTTCGGCTCCGAGCTGGGCATGGAGAACTACATCCGCGCCCGGCCGGACGTCTTTGCCGTCGGCCCGGATGGTTCGATGCGCAGCAACCGCGCCTACTGCCAGGCGGCGGGCCACTATGCCTGCGATATGTTCATCGGCTCCACGCTGCAGATCGACTTGCAGGGCAACTCGTCCACCGCCACGCTGGGCCGCATCGCCGGCTTCGGCGGCGCACCGAACATGGGGGCCGACGCGCGCGGACGCCGCCACGCCAGCCCCGCATGGCTGAAGGCCGGTCAGCAGGCGCGCGCCGGCACCGGCGCCATCCCGCGCGGCCAGAAGCTGGTGGTGCAGATGGTCGAGACCTTCCGCGAACACATGCAACCGGCGTTCGTGGAAAAGCTGGACGCCTGGGAACTGGCGGAGCAGGCGAAGATGGCGATCCCGCCCGTGATGATCTATGGCGACGACGTCACCCACATCCTCACCGAGGAAGGCATCGCCAACCTGCTGCTGTGCCGCACCGCCGAAGAGCGCGAACAGGCGATCCGCGGCGTTGCCGGATATACGCCGGTGGGCCTGGCGCGCGACAAGCGCATGGTCGAGAACCTGCGCGACCGCGGCATCATCCAGCGCGCTGAAGACCTGGGCATCGACAAGCGCATGGCCACGCGCGACCTGCTGGCCGCAAAAAACATGAAAGACCTGGTGCGTGCCTCCGGCGGGCTGTATGACCCGCCCAAGCGCTTCCGCAACTGGTAGGAGCCGATATGGAAACTCTGAATTACCGATTCGAACAGGGCACGCGCAGGCTGGCGGCCGAGCCGAAGATCGTCGGCGTGGTCAGCTCGGGCAACCTGGAAGTGCTGATCGAAAGCGCGGCACTGAACGGCGCCTGCGAAATCGGCATCAAGACGGCAGCCGTGGGCTTCGGCCCGATCTGGCAAGCCGTGATGCAGGACTTCCAGCAGCGCTGGCAGCTGGCCGATACGCGCATCGCCATCAACGATATGGGCGCCACGCCTGCCGTGGTCAGCCTGCGCCTGGACCAGGCGGTGGAAACCATGCTGGGAGAGGCCAAATGAGCAGCTATCTGGAAGCGAATGCGCGCGAACGCCTGGCGCTGTTCGACACTTTCGAGGAATTCATCGGGCCGGCGCAGCGCGTGGTCAGCCCGCACCTGGGCCAGCTGAATGCGCCCGTGTCCTTCGATGACGGCGTGGTCGTTGGCCGCGCCACGCTGGGCGGCTCCACCGTGTTCGCGGCGGCGCAGGAAGGCGGCTTCATGGGCGGTGCAGTCGGCGAGGTGCATGGCGCCAAGCTGGTAGGCCTGCTGCGCCGCGCCGTGGCGGAAAAGCCGGACGCCATCGTGCTGCTGCTGGAGACGGGCGGCGTGCGCCTGCATGAAGCCAACGCAGGCCTGATCGCCGTATCCGAAGTGATGCGCGCCGTGCTGGATGCGCGCGAGGCGGGCATTCCCGTGATCGTGCTGATCGGCGGCTCCAACGGGGCGTTTGGCGGCATGGGCATCGTCGCCCGCTGCGCCAATACCCTGATCATCTCGGAGGAAGGCCGCCTGGCCATGTCCGGTCCGGAAGTGATCGAGACCGCCAACGGCGTCGAGGAATTCGATTCGCGCGACCGCGCGCTGGTATGGCGCACGACCGGCGGCAAGCACCGCTACCTGATGGGCGACGTGCACCGCATCGTCGACGACAGCATCCCGGCCTTCCGCGCCGCCGCCATCGAAGCCATCGCGGCCGCCCGCAGCGGCACCGTGGCGCTGACGCTGGAGGCGATGGAAGCCGAGCAAGCGATGCTGGAGCAGCGCATTGCCCGCTTCGGCGCCCTGCCCGATCCGCTGGACGTCTGGGCTGCGATGGGCGTGGCCGCGCCCGCCGACGTGCCGATGCTCGACGTAGCCGCCTTCACGGCAGCCGCCAACCCACACCGCCAGGGAGCCTGAAGATGGACTGGAAAACACTGGCAAACGCGCTCTTCCCGCAGGGGCACGATATTGTCGAACATGAGCACTTCCTGAGCGGCACCGCACGCGTGAACGGCGACACCGTGACCGTGATCGGCACCACCGAACACGCGCCGATCGGCGTGGAGATCGCGCTGGCGCAGGCCAAGGCCATCCTCGCCACGGTGCGCTCGCATCCCGGACGCGCAATCGTGATGCTGGTCGATACCCAGGGCCAGCGCCTGCGCCACCGCGACGAGATGTTGGGCATTAACAGCTATATGGCCCACCTGGGCAAGTGCGTGGACCTCGCGCGCCGGCGCGGACATCGGGTGATCGGTCTGGTGTATGACCAGGCCTTGTCCGGCGGCTTCATCACCAGCGGGCTGATGGCCGATGCCTGCTATGCGCTGCCCGATGCAACCATCCGCGTGATGGGTTTGCCCGCCATGGCGCGCATCACCAAGGTGCCGGAGGAGACGCTGGTTGAACTGGCGAAGAGCAATCCCGTCTTCGCGCCGGGGCCCGAGAATTACCTGCGCATGGGCGGCTTGCAGGCGATCTGGGACGGCGATCTCGCTGCCTCGCTGGCGTCCGCGCTGGCCGACGCTCCGCGCGCCGACGAACGCAGCGCCCTCGGCCTCGCCCGCGGCGGCCGCAAGATGGCCCAGCCGGTCATCGACGCCATCCTGAGCGGCAACCATGTTCGCGCGGCATGACCTGATCTGGCTTACCCCCGCCGGCTGGTCCGCCCAGCTGGCGGGCCTGCCCGACGCCGCGCCCGCCCCCGTCGCCGGCCCGCATGGCGCTGCATCCACCATTGTCGCCGGCCAGCCTGGTGCCGCATCCGAATTTGTCGCCGGCCTGCCTGGCACCGCACACAGCGTTGTCGCCTTGCCGACTGGCGCCGCGGCTGCCGTTGTCGCTGGCGTTGACAGGGCTTCATCTGCTGCCGCCGTGGACGCGGCGCGCGATGCGCTGCTGCGCTGGCGCGACAATGACTGGCCGCTGATCGTCCGCCGCCGGGAGCCGGATGCGCCCGACGATAGCGTCTGCGCCGGCCTCGCCGCGCCGCCCAATGCCGTCACCGGCGCGAAGCTGCGGCTCCCGCTGCGCGTCCATGCCGGCCACATCGCACGCCACGAGCATCCGTTGCCGCTGTGGGCCGCCCTGCACGCCGCGCCGTCCGCCTGGCAATCCGCGTTCGCCGCGCTGGCCGCTGCGGCAGAGGGCCAAGACATGCGCGTCTACGGCTCCTTCGCCCTGCAAGCCCTCACCGGCCTGCCCTACCTGCGCCCCAGCTCCGATATCGACATCGCCTTCTATCCTCAAAACGCAGCGCAGCTGGACGCAGGCGTGACCCTGCTCGCCGCCCACGCCGCGCACCTGCCGCTGGACGGTGAAATCATCTTCCCCAGCGGCCAGGCCGTGTCCTGGAAAGAATGGCACGCCACCCGCGACAGCAGCGCGCGCGTGCTGGTCAAGGCCGCCAGCGCCGTGCACCTGCGCACGCCGGAAACGCTGCGCGCCGAACTGGAGTCCGTATGACCGCCGCGAGCATCGCCACCACGGCCAGCGTCCGCACGCCCCGGGCCGCAGGCGCGGCTCGCCCCCACGCCGCGCCGCGTCAGTCCGCC
>DASWYX010000027.1:0-6157 GCA_036404755.1 Pseudoduganella sp. | reverse complement strand
CTTTAGGCCGTAGCCATTTACAAACTTGCCTGTATCATCGAAGTTACGTCCAAATTGAGACAGGCTCGCTTGGAATGAGGAGCTTTTGCCGCCCAAGGGTGATGCTGATGGTGAGGCGTGGGCGGTGGTGGCTCTGATTTCGCCGCCGCCAGCGTCGATTACCATCTCGCGCTGGCTGGCGATCAGGGTGGCGCCGCAGGCGGTGTGCATGCCTTCGACGGCGGTGGGCTTGCCGCCGTAGGTGTGGGTGGCGACGCCTTCGACGATCGGGTACTTGCCTTTGCAGAGAGGGCAGACGGTGGCGTGGCCGAGCTGGGCGATCGGGCGGCCGCCGGTGGTGACGTTCGGGTTGCCTTCGAGGACGCGGCCGCCGTGCGAGGTGCGGTCGCCCTTGCAGATCACTGCGCGCATGATGTGTCCCTCCCTGGCGTAATGTAGGCCGTAAGGCGGGGGAACGGATTGAGGTGGCGCAAGGATTCAGGCTAAGATGGGGTCCATGAAAAAACTCGCCCTGATCCTGGCGCTGTGCGCCGCAATGGCCGGTGCGCATGTCGCAGCACACGCCGCCGAATATCCCGAGCCCGTGCAGGGCGACCACGTGCTGAAGGACTTCCGCTTCGCGTCGGGCCAGACGATGCCCGAGCTGAGAATCCACTACCGCACGCTGGGCAAGCCGCAGCGCGATGCGCAGGGCCGCGTAACGAATGCAGTGTTGATCACGCACGGCACCGGCGGCAGCAGCGCGCAGTTCCTGCGTCCGGAATTCGCGGGTGAGCTGTTCGCCCCGGGTGGATTGCTGGACGCGCAGCGCTACTACATCATCCTGACCGACGGCATCGGCCACGGCGCATCGAGCAAACCGAGCGACGGCCAGCATGCGCGCTTCCCGCGCTACGGCTACCGCGATATGGTGGATGCCCAGCACCGCCTGCTCACGGAAGCACTGAAGGTGAACCACCTGCGGGTGGTGATGGGTACGTCCATGGGCGGCATGCAGACGTAGCTGTGGGGCGAGCGCTACCCGGACTTCATGGATGCGCTGATGCCCCTGGCCAGCCTGCCCGACCAGATCTCGGGCCGCAACCGCGTGTGGCGCAAGACGATGATGGACGCGATCCGCAATGACCCAACCTGGCAGGGCGGCGAATACAGTCAGCAGCCGCAAAGCCTGCGCACGGCGGAGCAGATGCTGTACTTCATGGGCAGCAATCCCGTGCTGCGCCAGCAGGCCACGCCCACGCTGGCCGCCACCGATGCGGCGCTGGACGTCTACGTCAACGAAGGCATGCGCCACGCCGATGCCAACGACTTGCTGTACCAGCTGGATGCGTCCCACGACTACGACCCCGCGCCCGACCTGGAAAAGATCCGCGTGCCGCTGGTCGCGGTGAACTCCGCCGATGACCTGATCAACCCGCCGGAACTGGGCATCCTGGAAAAGGGCATCAAGCGCGTACCCCAGGGCCGCGCCATCGTGCTGTCCTTCACGCCGCAAACGCGCGGCCACGGCAGCCACACGGTTGCGGCGCTTTGGAAACAGTACCTGCAGGCTTTACTGGAACAAACTGCAAAGTGATGCATAATGTGTCCCGGGGAGGCGTCTATGCGCTTAGGGAGACTGACAGTCACAATCCTGTGCGGCCTGGCTCAGGCCGTGGCCCTCGCTGCGCCCCTGCAGCTTTGCTATGAGGACGCGCCGCAAGCCCCCTGGACCATGCCCGATGGCACCGGCCTGAATATCGAACTGCTGAAGCGCGTCGCCAGACTCACCGGCGAGGAATTCATTTTTATCCCACGCCCCTGGAAGCGCTGCCAGGAAGAGACCCGCACCGGCCGCATGGACGGCATGATCGGCGGCGCCGATTCACCGGACCGCCGCGCCTACAGCCTGCCGCCCCTGCATGCGGACGGCACGGCCAATCCGGACAAGGCCTTGTACCAGGATCACGCCAGCGTCTTTATCCGCATCGGCAGCGGCGCGTCATGGGATGGAAAAGAACTGGTGAATCCGCGCGGCGTGGTGGCCGCCCAGCGCGGCTACTATGTGGCCGACATCCTGCAGCAGCGCGGCCAGCGCGTGCTCGATACGGTGAAGTCGGTGGAGGACGGCTTGCGCATGGTCGCAGCCGGGATGGCCGATGTGGCGGTGCTGCAGGGGCGCGCCGCCGAAGAGCTGGTGCATAACGATGCCCGCTTCCGCGACACGATAGAGATGGCGAAGGTCCCGTATGTGACGTTGCCGCTTTATCTGCATATCAGCCGCAAACTGTATGAACGTGAACCGAAGCGCATCGAGGCGATATGGAGCGCCATCCCGGTGGTGCGCGCCACGCCCGAATTCCGCAAGATGGAGGCCGAGGCGCGGCGCGAGGACTGAACTGCTTCAGTGGTTCAGGTAGACGGGATTCCCCAGTAACAGCAGTTTGCCTTCGGCGCTGACGACGTCGATGCGGACCCAGTGCGGCTTGCCATCGCTGGCATAGTCGAACGCCAGCAGCAAGCGCGTCGCCCATCATCGCTTCGCGTGCGCGCACATCGAGCAGGCCCGTGCCGGCGCCCGTCACGTCCACGAACACATGGCCGGCGCGAATGCCCTGCAGGATGGCCAGCTGCGACAGTTCCGGCGCGTACACCACGGTGACCGGTTTGCCGACGCCGTGTTCGTCCGGCCGGTGGCTGTCGCTGCCCCCGATGGCCGTGATGCGGTGCCCGGCGTTCAGCTGCTTTTCCCAGAACGGCACGCCGGACCACGGTGTATCCGCATCGGGATCGTTGACCGCTTCGATGGCCTGCACCAGACGCATATCCGTCGCCTGCTCCCAGCCGCAGCCCATGCAGTCTTCGCCGGACGGGCGTACCGGATGGTTGATCGACACCAGGCCTTTCAGCTGCGCCGCGCAGGACAGCAGCGTGTTCCAGTCCGGTGCAGCGTCCGGCGCGACGCGGAAGTCCAGCGGCGCCAGGGGGGCCGAACAGGTTGGCGTGGCCCTCAGGCGGCAACCGCCGCTGCGGCGGGTTCCCCGGCTGTGAAGCGCCGCATGGCGTAAGCGAACAGCAGGCCACCGGCGTACATCAGCACGCCGTACAGCGCCACCGGCACGGCCATCGCGTCCTGTTTCAGCATCGTGCTGGCGATGACCAGGCCAAGGGTGGCGTTCTGCACCGCCGTCTCGATGCCCAGCGTGACGGACTGCCTGCGCGAGAGGCGCGCCAGCCACGCCACGAGGAAGCCCACCAGCAGCATGGTCACGTTCAGCGCCACGGCAAACGGCGCCAGCGTGGTGAAGTTATCGCGCAGCAGGGCCCAGTTCTTGGCCACGGCCGCGGCAACGATCAGGATGAACAGCACGGTGGCCACTTTCGTGCATGTTTTTTCCAGCTTCAGCGCCTGCTGCGGCCAGCGGTGGCGCACGAACATGCCGAGCACCACGGGCACGCCCAGCATCAGGAAGATCTGGCCCATCATCGCGCCGGCTGGTGCGTTCACGGCCTGCGAACTGCCGGCGAAATACTGGAGCGCGAAGGTCACCACCAGGGGCAGCGTGAAGATCGTGAGCACGCTGGCCACGGCCGTGAAGCTCAGGGCCAGCGCCACGTCGCCGCGCGCGATATAGGTGAGAAGGTTGGAGGTGGAGCCGGTCGGGCAGGCCGCCAGGATCATGAAGCCGACGGCGAAGGCGCCCGTGAAGCCGGCCGCCTGCACCATCGTAAAGCAGACCAGGGGCAGCAGCACGAAGTGGCACAGCACGCCCACCAGCAGCGCGCGCGGCTGGCGCACGATGCGGCCGAAATCGGCGGGTGTCAGGCCAAGGCCGAGCGAGAACATGATGAAGGCCAGGGAAAACGGCAGCAGAACAGTCGAAACGATATCGCCTTGCATGGTGCGTCTCCTTATTGTGCGGCCGCCCGGCGGGCGGCTCTTTATGAGGCGGAACTCACTACACGAGCGGCAGCGCGGTCGTGTCTTTCACGCGCTGTAAAGCAAAGCTTGATTTCACATCCAGTACGGCAGGGTGGCGCAGCAGGGTGGACATCATGAAGCGCGAGAAGTGGTCCATGTCTTCCACGTGCACGCGCAGCAGGTAATCCATTTCGCCCGTCATCGCATAGCATGCCACGACTTCCGGCCACTGCTCGACCGCCACCGCGAAGTCGGCGCGCGGCGAGGATGCGGGCGGGTTCTGGCCCAGCACGCGCGCCGTGCCGGCCGTAACTTCGCTATGCTTTTCCAGGCGCACATTGACATAGGCCAGCAGGCCCAGGCCGATCTTGTCCGGGTCCAGCAGGGCCACGTACTGGCGGATCACACCTTCCTCTTCCAGGCGCTTGATGCGGCGCAGGCAGGGCGATGGCGACAGGTTGACTTGCTCGGCTACATCCTGGTTCGACAGGCGTCCATCCGTTTGCAATATGGAAAGAATTTTGCGGTCTGTTTTATCCAGCGCAATCTTGGTCATTATTTCCTCTGATATCCGTGGTTCCGGCAATATTATTGCTCATAACCCTGAAAGCAGGGAAATCTTTGCAATTTAATGTCTCTTTCCCGGGACTATACTGGGCGCAATTCAGAATAGGAGACAGGCATGAAATTCACCCCCTGGGAAAATCCGATGGGCACCGACGGTTTCGAGTTCGTCGAGTACGCGGCTCCCGATCCCAAGGCCCTGGGCGCGCTGTTCGAGCGCATGGGCTTTACCGCGATCGCGCGCCATCGCCACAAGGACGTGACCCTGTACCGCCAGGGCGAAATCAATTTCATCATCAATGCCGAACAGGATTCGTTCGCGCAGCGTTTCGCCCGCATCCACGGCCCGTCCGTATGCGCGATCGCGATCCGCGTGAACGACGCCGCCTTCGCCTACAAGCGCGCGCTGGAACTGGGCGCCTGGGGCTTCGACAACAAGACCGGCCCGATGGAACTGAACATCCCCGCCATCAAGGGCGTGGGCGATTCCCTGATCTACCTGGTGGACCGCTGGCGCGGCAAGAACAAGGATTCCGAGCCGGGCAGCATCGGCGATATCAGCATCTATGACGCGGACTTCGTCGCCATCCCGGGCGCGGTAGCCAACCCAGTCGGCAATGGCCTGACCTATATCGACCACCTGACCCACAACGTGCACCGCGGCCGCATGAAGGAATGGGCGGACTACTACGAGCGCCTGTTCAACTTCCGCGAAGTGCGCTACTTCGACATCGAAGGCAAGCTGACCGGCCTGAAGTCCAAGGCCATGACTTCTCCTTGCGGCAAGATCCGCATCCCGATCAACGAATCGTCGGATGACAAGTCGCAGATCGCCGAATACCTGAACGAGTACCACGGCGAGGGCATCCAGCACATCGCTCTGGGCTCGAACGATATCTATTCGTCGATCCAGGGCATGCGCGAGCAGGGCATCGTGTTCCAGGACACGATCGAGACCTACTATGAACTGGTGAACCGCCGCCTGCCGAACCACGGCGAGAACCTGGAAGAACTGCGCCGCCTGCGTATCCTGATCGATGGACACAGCAGCGCCGATACGAACGAGCGCGAGCTGCTGCTGCAGATCTTTACGCAGAATGTGATCGGGCCGATCTTCTTCGAGATCATCCAGCGCAAGGGTGACCAGGGCTTTGGCGAGGGGAATTTCCGCGCGCTGTTCGAGTCGATCGAGCTGGATCAGATTCGACGCGGTGTGCTGGAGGATCCGAACAAGACGGCCGCGTGAACGCAGGCACGGCGGATCGGATGATCCGCCCTACGCTGCGGCGATGACATTACGGGCGCTGCGGCGCCGCATGGTGAACCCGCGACAAGACGGGAGCCGGCAACGAAATACTACTTGGAGACATATCAATGAACGCACCCGCCAAAAGCGGTCAGCTAGAATCCGGCCTACCGGCACAGGACATCACCCTCGACGACAAGTGGACGCTGGAACGCGGCCGCGCTTTCATGACCGGCACCCAGGCGCTGGTGCGCCTGCCGATGCTGCAGCGCGAACGCGACCTGAAAGCGGGCCTGAACACTGCCGGTTATATCACCGGCTACCGCGGTTCGCCCGTGACCTCGATCGACATGACGTCGATGAAGGCCAAGAAGTACCTGGATGCGCACCACGTCAAATTCCACCCGGGCATGAACGAAGACCTGGCGGCGACTGCCGTCTGGGGC
>DASWYX010000026.1:0-7292 GCA_036404755.1 Pseudoduganella sp. | reverse complement strand
ACAATATCGATGTGCCGGACGGCTTCTTCTTCCCGCGCATCACGGACGAGCAATCGAGCCGCGCCGAATGGCTGGATACGCTGCCGCTGTCGGTGGCGGAGAAGTTCACGATGTCGCTGGTGCCCGTATCGACCAAGGTGCTGACCTTGCAGCACGCCTGGGAGCAGTGGTCGCTAGCCCTGTCGCGCAAGAAGGTCACGCAGCTGAAGCGCCAGCACGACGAGCTGTATTACCAGAGCCTGCAGGAAGTGGAGGATGCCTGCCGCCTGTATTCGGCTTATGCCTGGCTGGGCTACCGCATCCCCGAATACTTCCCCGATATCGAAGTGGCGCAGGAATTGTCGCGCGAGGCCTCGGAACGCGTGGACACCATCCTGCGCGAACAGAACGCCGCCGCGCGGCGCAAGCAGCCGAAAAAGTTCCGCTAGTCCTGCGCTTCGTCCTGCTCGCGCCAGGCCAGGCGGCCATGGCAGGCTTCGTTGAGGCGGTGCGCCAGCGCATCCGCGGCATCGGCCGGCACGCTGAACTCGATAAGCACATCATCGCGGTGCTCGACGCTGCCCAGCGTGGCGCCGGACGCTTCCAGCTCGCGCCGCACCGTGCCCTCCAGTGCGTACGGTACCGAACAGGCCAGGGTGCGCTGTTTGATGATGGCGATCTTTTCCGCCGTGAGCAGGGCTTGCGCCACGCTGTCCGTGTAGGCGCGCACCAGGCCGCCCGCGCCCAGCTTGACGCCGCCGAAGTAGCGCACCACGGTGGCAAGCACGCCTTCCAGGTCCTGGTGGCGAAGCACGTCCAGCATGGGGCGGCCCGCCGTGCCGCTGGGTTCACCGTCATCCACGGCAGCCGACTGGCCGCCCGCCAGCAGGGCCCAGCAAACATGGGCAGCGCCGGGATGTTCGGCGCGCAGTCCGGCCACCACCGCCTGGGCTCCCGCGCGGTCGGCCATCGGCTGGACGCAGGCGATGAAACGGCTTTTCTTGATCACCAGTTCATGGTGCACCGGTGCGGCAATGGTCTGGGGCATGGCGGACTTGCGTGTGAATCGAAGCCGCGATTGTAACCGTTCACTCGCCGCGCAGCAGTTTGCGGGTGTGGACGCGCGCCTCTTCGCGGCGCATGCCCCGTTGTTCGAGGTCGGCCAGCCATTCTTCGAACAGCGCCCGGCGCTGGTCGCCGGCGGCGCTGACGTCGCGCCGGTTGGAGAAGAAATCCATCAGCGTCGAGCCGCAGGCGCAATTGCGGTAGACCTCGACAATCGTCAGGTCGTCGTCGTCCCGGCTCTGTTTCAGGCCCGTGGCGCGCGTCTGCTGCAGGAAGTCGTCCGCAGTCTGATAGACCACGCCGCAGTTGCGGCAGCGCTTGGGGAAAGCCGCTTCCACCAGCGCGCGCAGGAAACGCGTATCGTCGCTCATGGCGTCACCAGCCGGGTACGGGCGCGGTAGCGGGCATACCAGAACAGGGGCAGGCTCAGTGCGCCCAGCGCCAGCGCCCACAGGAAGGATTCCTGGCCCACGCCGTAGAACCCCCAGAGGGAGAACACACAGGTGCCGGCAGCACCGGCCAGCAGGCTGGCGCCGCGGCCCTTGACCACGCCACGCTGCCACAGCTTGATGAGGGCAAAGCCGCCCACCAGATAGAGCGGCAGGCTGGCGGCGGTGACCATCACGGTGAGGAAGGTGAAGGCGTCCGCCAGCGTGCGCGTGTAGCTCATGCCGACCATCACGCTGGCCAGCAGGCCGACCAGCACCAGTGCACGCGCCGGGGCGCCGCGCCGGTTCTGCACCTGCAGCGCTGCGGGGAAGGTGCCGTGGGCCGCCAGTGAGGCCGTGACTTCGCCGGCCACCAGGGTCCAGCCGTTCAGGCATCCCATGCCGCTGACGACGATAAAGGCGGACAGCCATTGCCCCCAGCCTGCGCCCCAGTAGCGGTCGAACAGGGCGGCGAAAGGCGCGCTGGACTGTGCCAGTTCCGCATGCGGGAGCAGCAGCAGCGGCGCGGCGGAGACGCACACATAGACCACGGCGATGATGGCCGTGCCGGCAATGGTGGCGCGCGGTATCGTCGTTTCCGGTTGCACGATTTTGCCGGCCGGGATGGTGGCGCACTCCACGCCCAGCACGGTGAACAGGGCGATCGTTCCGGCGGCCGCGGTGGCGTCCAGCGTCAGTGGCGCGGCGGCGAGATTGCCTGCCACCGGCTGCCCGCTTGCCATGGCGGCCGCGCCCAGCGCGATCACGGCGGCCATCGGCATCAGCTTCAGCGCCACGGAAACGAGCTGCACCCGGCCCGACGTGCGCGCCCCGCGCAGGTTGATCAGCACGAAGATCCACAACAGCGCCAGCGCGGTGGCTGAGGAGGGCATGCGCGCCAGCGGCGGGAAGAGGGCGGAAAGGTAGCCGACCAGGCCAATCGCCAGCGCGGCATTGGTGACCCAGATCGACACCCAGTAGCACCACATCGTAAAGAATGCAACGCCGTTGCCGAAGGCGCGCCGCGTGTAGCCGTATGGGCCGTCTTCCTCCGGCAGGCTGCGCGCGAGCCGGGCAAAGGTGTAGGCGACGAAGAGGCAGCCGGTGACCGTGGCGGCCCAGCCGGCAAAGGCATTGATGCCGTATGGCGCCAGCGACACCGGCAGCAGGAAAATGCCCATGCCGATCACGTTGCCGACAATGAGCGCGGTGCTCATCCAGAAACCGAGCGGCTTGTCGTTCCTAGCCATGGCGGGCGTAGGCCTTGCGCAGCAGGTTCTGGAAATGCCACACCCCGCTTTCGCGGCGCGGGTTCAGGCGGCCCGCTTCATAGGAGCCGGAAGCCAGGCCTTTTTGCACATGCTCGCAAATGAAAATGTCTTCTTCCTGGATGGCGTGGCTGAATTCCTGTTCGGCTGCCACGCGCGCCAGCGTTGCTTCATCCTGCGCGTAGTAGTAATCGAATTCGACGATGCAGCGCTCGTGGCCATCCGGCAGCACGCGGTTGGTCTGCAGGCGTCCCGGCGTGATATTCAGCATGATGTTCGGATAGACGAAGTAGTAGAAGGCATCGCCGTCGCCGTAGATGCCTTCGTTGTTGCGCAGCGGCGAGTGCTGCAGCGAATACCAGTCCTGCAGTTCGGTATCGTAGGCGCGGTAGTCGAGCACCCTGGACAGGCCGGGGTGGACGAAGGGCAGGTGATAGCCTTCGAGGAAGTTGTCCACGTAGACCTTCCAGTTGCAGTTGATGCGGTACGTGTCGCGCCTGGCGAAGCGCATGGCGGCGAGGTCGATGGGGGCTATGCGCTCTACGATGCCGCCGAAGACTTTCTCGAATAGCGGCGCCTCGCCGCTCAGTGCAATGAAGACCAGGCCTTGCCATTCGCGCACCCGGATTTCCGGCAGTCGCACGCTGCGTGGATCGAAGCCGGCAGCATCCTGCATCTCGGTGGCGGCGCGCAGGCGGCCATCGAGCTCGTAGGTCCAGCCGTGGTATTTGCAGTGCAGCGCTCGCGCGCCCCTGCCATTGCAGACCGCCAGCGGGCCGGCGCGGTGGCGGCACACGTTGTGCAAGGCTTTCAATTCTCCTTCCGGCTGGCGCACGATCAGCACCGGCTGGCCGGCGATCTCCGTCGGCACATGGTCGCCCGGTTCGCGCAAGTCGCCCGCGTGCGCGGCCAGTTGCCAGCTGGCGCCGAATACGCCGCGCCGTTCGACATCCAGCCATTGTGGGCTGCTGTAGAAGCTCGCGTGCAGCGCGTGGGCATCCTCCAGCGCTTCGGGGCGGCAGTGGTCCGGCGGCATGGCAGGCTCCTTCCGTGAGATTGGCTAACTTTCTCACGAAACGGGCCTGCCCGCTGTTGCAAAAATGTTACGCGACGATCATGCGCGCCGCACGTTCTCCGATCATGATGGCCGGTGCATTGGTGTTGCCGGTGGTGATAGTCGGCATGACGGAAGCATCCGCGATGCGCAGGCGTTCAACGCCGCGCACCTGCAATTGCGGATTGACCACCGCGCGCTCGTGCAATCCCATCGCACATGTTCCCACCGGATGCCAGTAAGTCTGGAAATTGCGCCGGACGTAATCGGCGATGGCTTCCCTGCCACGCGGCAGTTGCCCTGTGTCCCGTTTGCGGATCGAGGCAAAACCGCTGGCCATGCCGATGTCGCGCGCCCGTTCTGCGCCGTCCACCAGTGCATCGAGATCCGCCTGCGCCGTCAGGTAGCCCGGATCGATCAGCAGGGGGCCGCCCGGCTCGGACGTCGCCAGCTTCAGCCTGCCGCGGCTTTGCGGCCGCACCAGTCCCACCAGCATCGAGTAGCCCTGGTTACGCTGCAGCGAGGGATTCAGCGCGGCGGGAACGAAAATGGTCTGGATGTCGGGTACGAAGCCATTGCCACTGGTCCGGTAGAACACATGGCTGTCGGAGCGGAAGCCGTTGTGGTTCAGGGGCTCGCGCACTTCGGCCACGAAGGCATTAAGCATCAGATGGTCGTGCAGGTTTTCGCCGACGCCGGGCAAATCGGCCACAGGCTTGATGCCCAGTTTGCGCAGTTCGTCGGCGTTGCCGATGCCCGATTGCAGCAGCAGGCGAGGCGAATCGAGCGCACCTGACGACAGGATGGTCTCTTCGTTTGCAACGATATCGCGGACATTGCCATCGATGCGTACGCGTACGCCGGTGCAGCGGGTGCCGGCAAACAGCAGTTTTTCGACCGTGGCCCCGGTGACCAGAGTGAAGTTCTCGCGCTGCAGGGCGGGCATCAGGTAGCCGTGCGCCACGCTGAAGCGCTTGTCGTCCTTTACGCTCAAGTCCATCAGCCCGGCGCCCTCGCGGATAGGGCCGTTCACGTCGGCATGGACCGCGTGCCCGGCCTGGCGGCAGGATTCGAAGAATGCCTGGTTCAAGGGATTGGCGCGCGACATGGAACCCACGTGCATCGGGCCCGATATGCCGCGTCCGGCGCCGGCATCGGCACGCGTGCTGGTTTCGATGCTCTGGAAAATGGGCTTCACGCGGGCATAATCCCAGCCCTCGTTGCCGGCGTAGGCCCAGCCATCGAAGTCCGCCTGGTGCCCCCAAACCCAGATCATCGCATTGATGCTGCTGGAGCCGCCAACCACCTTGCCGCGCGGCCAGTCGAAGACGCGGTTGTTGGCCCTGGCCTGGGGCGTGGTCTGGTAACCCCAGTCCACGTCCTTGCCGCAATTGGCGCCCCAGGCGTGAGGGCTGGTCAGCGAAGTGCGCCCGGTGTCGCTGCCGCCGGCTTCAAGCAGCAATACTTTGCGGGCGCCTCCTTCGGCGAGTCGGGCGGCCACCGCGCAACCGGCAGAACCGGCGCCGACCACTATATAGTCGTAGGCCGCAGCGATCTGGCGGTCGCCCGGCGCCGCAAAGGCGAAATCGGTAAGGGTGGCCTGGACACCCAGGGCCGCAGCCAGTTTCAGGAAACCGCGCCGGTCAATGTGGCCCAGGGCTGCCCGCCGTTCGAGATGTGACAACCAGCTTTCGTCTGCATTCCATGCATCGCTCGCCATACTTTGTCTCCATTTTATGAGTGGGGTCCTCAAAGTATCGCGATGGTTGTGTGACAGTGTCAAGTTAACTTTTGTGTCATTTTTCCTGGAGCGCCTTCTGGCGTATGGCAAGCAGGGCGCCCAGCCAGAGGGCGAGTGCCGAGACGACCAGCCCGCGTTCCAGTCCGCCGGGGCCGTCCGATATCCAGCCGACGACAAGCGGGCCGACGATCTGGCCGGCGGCGAAGATGATGGTGAAGGCGCCGATGCCGGCCGGCCATTGGGCGGCCGGCAGGTTGTGGCGCACCAGCGCGGTGGTGGACGCCACCACCGACAGGAAAACGGCGCCAAACAGCACGCCGGACAAAAGCATGGCCGGCCAGGAGGCCGTCAGCGCCGGCAGGATCGTCGCAATGCCGAGCAGGCCGTTCAGGATGGCCATCGGCCGCCCGTCATGGTGCCGGTCCAGCAGTCCGGACCACAGCCGCGCCGAGCCGACCACCGCGGCGCCCAGCAGGCTATAGAACAGCGTGATGGCCGGCCCGCCGGCGCCTTGCTCGCGCAGCAGCGCAATCACGAACGTCATGTAGCCAATATAACCGACGCCGAACATCAGATACCCCGTCAGCGCGAAGGCCAGCGGACGGGCATGAAAGCGCGGCGCGTCGCCGGTCGTCGCTGCGGCCGCGGCATGGGCGGGATCCAGCACCCGCGCCGGCCATGCCAGCACGATCGCCGCCAGCACGCACACGATGGCCAGCGCCCACCACGCCCACGTCCATCCGTGCGGCGCCGGGCCGGCAAGGCGCAGCACCAGCGGCGCAAGCAGGGCGGAAGCCACGATGCCCAGGCCGGAGCCGCCGTAGTACAGGCCAATCAGCAAGCCGCTGCGCCTCGGGTGCTGTGCTCCGAGACGCGCGGCCAGCAGGCCGCCGCCGATGAAAGCCAGCGCACTGGCGACGCCGGCCAGCAGGCGCAGCGCAAACCACGGCATGACGGTGACGAAGCAGCCGCTCAGTCCCAGGAACACGCATGCCGCAACCGCGCCGGCCATCATGACCCGCGCCGGCGCGTAGCGGCGCATCAGCGCAGGCGTTATCAGGGCGCCGAGCAGGTAGCCGATGGCATTCGCCGTGTTCATGGCTCCCGCCAGTGCATAGGACCAGCCCAGGTCGGCGCGCATCACGGGCAGCAGCAAGCCATAGGCGAAACGGGCAAGGCCAAGCGAAATGGCGGCGCCCATGGAGAGCGCCAGCGCGAGAAGGGTGATGCGCAGCTCGGTTGGGGCCTGATGATTGCTCATCAGGATATTCTAATGCCCGTGCGCCTTCTCGCCCGTCTTCGGCGGCACTGTGAAGCTGACCGTTTCGGCGGCGAGGATCTTGTGGTTGGTCTCGGCGATTTCCAGCAGGATCTTGTGCGGGCCGGGCTGAAGGCCGACCACGATGATGGGGTCAGTGCTGGTATGCGCCCAGGTGCCTTGCCAGTTATCGACCGTTACATGCAAATGACCCAGGCGCGGCGTGACTTCGGTGGCCTTGGCGCCAAACACGGGCATCAGGCGCACATTCTCCGTGCGGAACTGGATGATCACGACGCCGCGCGCCAGCGCGTCGGCTATCGGCGGGTAGGCCTGCAGTTTCGGCGCCGGTTCCGATTCCAGCGGCAGCAGGGCGGGCGGCCCCGCTTGCGCCCCGGCGAGGGAACTGCACACACCTAGCAGCGCAGCGAGGATGAGTCTGGAACTGGGCAGGGTAGCAATCATGGTGACCTCCGCTGTTTCCAGTATAGGCGGCTCT
>DASWYX010000025.1:0-19497 GCA_036404755.1 Pseudoduganella sp. | reverse complement strand
TGGCGGGGCCGTGTAAACAAGGTGTAAAAAAGCTTCTTCACGGCTGCCCGGGAAACTCCCGCAGCTCTCCCCTCACCACGCCACACTCGCGCAGCATCGCGCCCACCCCGCCTGGCATCGCGCCAGCCCCGCCCTTCGCATCGCGCCCCTCCGCCCCGCCCCGCGCCCCGCCGCCCGCGCCCCTTATCTCGGCGCCTTCTGCCCTGCGCCTCTCCGCCCGGCGAGCGCGGAGAGGGAGGTGTACTGTTTTTTTGGGTTTTTACTAAAACGCGCTATCTCTTACTAATTCGCACTGGTCGCCACTATTTCGCCCGAGTCCGCACTAATCAGGGCACTAATTCGCGCTGGAAGGTTCTAACGAACACAGGCCACGAGCGTTTAGTACCGAATCGCATACTGAAGGGAAATTTTAGTAACGACTATCGCGTTCTAGCAGGCCTTAGAGCGAAGTAGTACCGCTTAGTAAAAACCCATTTTCGGAGACCTATCATGTCTACGCTCCACTACCCGATCCGCGTGCCCAGCGACCTGCTGGAATCCCTGGGCGAATTCACCGGCGAATGCTGGTCAGACTCCTTGGCGCTGGAGCCTTTCATTTGCGAGGCAATCCGCAACTACCTGCGGCCGGCAGCGGCGGCTCAGGCTCAGGCGCAGCCCACAGCAGCCTCCGCAGCCTCCGTCTCTGGATACCAATGGAAGCAAGTCTTCCTTCCCGACGGCACGCGTCTGCGCGCCAGCTTCGGCGGGCACAATTACTTCGCGCAGGTGGAAGGCGGTGAGATCAAATATGGCGAGCAGGCGATGTCGCCCTCGCGCTTTGCCAACCTGCAGGGCAGCGGCAACCGCAATGCGTGGAAGGCGATCTGGCTCTGCCTGCCCGGCAGTCAGGAATAGCTGCTCGCCGACGTCTGCCGGTCCGCGCGGCAAGCGGCGATAGCGCGTTTGATCGGCGACGGGGCGCCGGCCGGGCGGCCGCCGGGAGCGCGGGAGCAGACCGGAGAGCGGGAGCGTCGCGTTGCGGACCGCCGCTCGCCCCGCGGCACGGCTAACGGTGAGCGCGCTCCTGACCGCCGGCAGCCCGGCGTACGCGAAAACGCCGGATATCGGGGCGGCTCACGCCAAAGCGCATCGGAGGCGCCGGTCGCCACAAATATCAACGGCAAACAGCAAAAGAGTGGCGCCGGACGAAACGGCCGCCGCAAGCGCCGGGCGTCCAACGTGCCCCCTGCAAAACCGCTATAAAAAGTCCCGCAACACAGTACTGTCGGCGGGCGTCGCCCATTCGCATGGCACAGATCGTGCTTGCTCGACTTGCGAACAGCAATGCGCGGGCCACTTTGGTGCAAATGTCGTCGTTAGTGCCGACTTTTTGCATTGTTATGGTTCATCTGGCGGTCGCCGTGCATGCGCCTTCAATAATTTCCAGGAGAGCTCTTGCACAATCAAATGCCCGCGCAGGCCGATCAGATCGACGAACTCGCCGGATTGGGCCGTTGGTCCATGGAGCGGCAGACGGCCAATCTCTCTCTCTCTCCGGTGGCCATGCGTTTGCTTGGCCTGCAGACCGGAATAGCAAGCGGTGCATGGACCACCGTCGTTTCCGATGACGCGGAGCCGCTGCAGGCCGTACTGATGGCAATCAGCCGCGATGGTGCGGCGGTGGTCCACGATTTTCGCACGGTCGACCCGGGGCAGGGGATACGCTGGCTGCGCCTGCAATCGCTGGCGGCCGGGGACCAGCCCACCGCCACCGGCATCCTCACTGACATTACCGCCGCTAAGCGGGCCGCCACCCGCGAGCGCTTCAACTTCGCGCTGACCCAGTACCTGATCGGCACCGATACTTTCGATGACGCGGTCGACAAGATCCTGCACCTCGTCTGCGATGAACTGGGCTGGGAATGGGGCGCGTTCTGGGCGCGGGAAAATCACGGCGCAGCTGAAATCCTGCGCTGCCGGCACGTCTGGCATAAGCCGGATGGCGACTATGCGCAATTTCGCAGCGCGGCGACCGGGTTGGTGGTGATGCCGGGCCACGGCCTGGTAGGTGAAACCTGGCTCACCGGCCAGGCCCAATGGGTCGAAGCAACGGCCACGCATGCCGACATGGTGCGCGTACAAACGGCCCGGCGCTGCGGCCTGCAATCGGGATTCTTCTTCCCCGTGACTTATGTCGCCGCGGACGGCAAGCTGCATCGCGCGGGCGTGCTGGAATTCTTCAGCGCCGCACCGCGCCAGCGTGAGGCACAATTGCCGGCGCTGGCCGAGTCGATCAGTGCGCTCGTCGCGCAGACCGCCCAGCGCATGGTACAGCAGGAGCGCGTGCGGGTGCTGGCGCAGACCGATGAAATGACAGGCCTGATCAACCGCGCATATTTCCATGAACTGCTGGACGCAGCCTGCGCCAGGGGCCGCGAGTTCGGCTTGCTGTACATCGACCTTGACCAGTTCAAGCCCATTAACGATGGATTCGGACATGCCGCCGGCAACGTGGTACTGTGCCAGTTCGCGGATCGCCTGCGGGCGCTGGCTCCCGCCGGTGCAACGATCGCCCGCCTGGGCGGCGATGAATTCTCGATCCTCGCGCCGCCCGGATATGGCAAGGCGGAACTCGATGCACTGGCATGCGCCGTGCTGGAGGCGGCGCGCGTTCGCTTCAACTACGCGGGACATGAACTGTCCGTGTCGGCCAGCATCGGCGTCAGCATGTTCCCCGTCCACGGCCAGAATACCGCGCAACTGCTGCATGCGGCCGATGCGGCAATGTATGTGAGCAAGGGCAATGGCCGTAATCTGGTCAGCTACTTTGACCGCGAAAGCGATACGCAGCACCGCGCCGTGGCGACTCAGTTGCTGATGCTGTCCGAATTGAGGGACGCGCTGCAGCGGGAGGAATTCTTCCTCGAATACCAGCCCATTTGCGACACCCAAAGCGCGCAGCTTGTCGGTCTGGAGGCGCTGATACGTTGGCGGAAGGCGGATGGGCGTGTCGTTCCTCCCCATCAGTTCATACCAGTGGCCGAGCAGAGCCGCCTCATTGCACTGATAGGACGTTGGGTCATCCAGCAAGTGTGCCGCGACCTGCCCCGGCTTCACGCAGCCGGCATGCCGGATGTGAAGGTCCACGTCAATATGGCGGCGCCCGAGTTCCTTGATGCCGAATTGCCGCAGGAACTGGCGGCCATCACGTCTGCGTCCGGCGTCGATCCACGGCACATCTGCCTGGAACTGACCGAGGGCGTCGTCATGCAGCGCATGGACAAGGCCTTGCCGGTCATGCGGGAGCTGGTGCGCCTGGGGTTTGAAATCAGCCTGGATGATTTCGGCATGGGCTATTCCTCGCTTTCCCTGCTGAAGTCCTTGCCTATCAGCTCCCTGAAGATCGATCGCCTGTTCCTTCAGGGCGTTCCTCATGATCGTAAAGATTGCGCCATCGTGCGCTCCATCATCGACCTGGGACGCAATATGAAACTGCAGGTCATCGCGGAAGGCGTTGAGCTGGATGCGCACCTGGGCTTCCTGCGGCAATTCGGCTGCACGCTGATCCAGGGCTACTTGTCGGGCCGTCCGATGGAGCTGGCGAACCTGCTCGACATGCAGCGGCCGACGGCGCAGCCCCGCACGCCGCTGCGGCCCGCCAATATTTCCCATGCCGCCGCCAGCCTGGCCCTGCTTCCGATTCCGAACCTCATTAGCGAATACTCATCATGGATCTGAACCCTGTCTTCCCGGTATCGCGCTTCCTTCCCTATATGCCAGACATCGGCAAATGCGAACGCTCGCTGCATGAACTCAGCCTGATGTGGCGAATGATCGAGGCCTCGGCCAAGATGAATTGTCCGGCGGAGGCCAGGACGATACTGCCAACCGTGGCCGCCACCCGTGCCGGCGTCAGTCAACTCGAGGACGAACTGGTCGCGAGCCTGGCGCGCGAGAAAATGAACACGGTCATGGCGGAGATGGCGACCAAGTCCGAGTACATCATCGAGATTGTCGTCCGCAATCTGTACGAGCGTACGGCGGATGTCGGCTTCCTGGCGACCGATCGCGAGCTGTGTTCCTTCGTCGCGGGGCTGAGCGACGATGCCGACGCGATACGCGAACGCCTGCGATCCTATCGCAGCAAATATTCCGTCTACGAGGAAATCATCCTGCTCGCCCCGGATGGCCAGGTGCTGATGCAGCTGGACGAGAGTACGACCATCGCCCACAGTCATGATCCGCTCATCGCCGCAACCCTGGCCTCAGACGGCTATGTCGAAACCTTCCGCGCCAGTGATCTGCGCCCCGGCAAGCGCGACGCCCTGATTTATTCTCGCCGCATGTCCCATCCCGTCACCGGAGCCGCTGTCGGGATATTGTGCCTGTGCTTCCATTTTGAAGAAGAAATGGCGCGGATTTTCCAGACCTATCGCGATCATTCCGAGCGCAGCGCGATGCTGCTGCTCGACGCGGACTGCCGTGTGATCGCCAGTGCGGACCCGCTATGGATACCCTTGGGCGTGAAGGTGCCATCCAATCCCCAGGGCAGCCCCACTTTGATGAAGTACGCCGGCAGGGATTACCTGGTACGGACGGCCAGCTCGCCCGGATACCAGGGCTATCCGGGTCCCTCCGGCTGGCAGGGGCAGGTCATGATCCCGGTGGACGTGGCGTTCGGCAGCGTGGATAGCGACGTCCTGGCGAGCCTGGCGCCCGATTGGGCGGAGGGGCTGCTGTCGCACGCCGGCTCCTTCTGTCCGCCGCTGTTCGAAATCATCCAGGCGGCCGACATGATCCGGCGCGTGGTGTGGAATGGCCAGGTCATGAGCGCGGGCCAGGAAGGCGACATGGCGCGCCTTCAGAGCATTCTGGAGCAGATCAGCGAAACGGGAGCGCGCAGCAATGCCTTGTTTTCGCGATCGATCGGCGAGTTGTTCGAGACAGTTCTGGCATCGGGACTGAGGGATGCGGAATTTTCCTCACACCTGATGGTCGATCTGCTGGACCGCAACCTGTACGAGCGGGCCAATGATTGCCGCTGGTGGGCGCTTTCGCCGGAACTACGGCGGCTGCTGGCGGGCGCTCTGCCCGACCGCGAGGCGCGCATGAACGAGGTACTTGAGTACATCCATGGCCTCTATACGGTTTATTCCTCATTGATCGTGTACGACTCCAATGGCGCTATCGTCGCCAGGTCCGGCAACTGCACTGAAGCGGCCATCGACGCCGCTACCCTGGAAGCGGTGACCGCCCTGCGCACGGAGCAGGACTATTACGTCACGCCGTTTGCGCCGTCGCCGCTCTACGATGGCAAGCCGACCTATATTTACCATGCGGCGATTCGTGCGCCGGACGGTGAGCAGGCCGTAATCGGCGGCATCGGTATCGTATTTGATGCGGCAACCGAGTTTGATGCGATGCTGCGCGGCGCCTTGGGCGATCAATCCAAGGTGCACGCCTATTTCATCGACCGGGCAGGCAGTATCATCGCCACGACCGATCCATCCCGGCCCGTGCGGGGGCAGTTCGACATCGCGCCCCACTTGTCCGCGATGGAAAACGGCCGCAGCGGCTCCTGCCTGCTGACCCACGACGGCCACTACGCGCTGATGGGGTGCACCGTATCGAATGGCTACCGTGAATTCAAGGTGTCCGATGGCCGTCCTGTGGACGTTCTAGCCGTGGTGGTGGAATCGTTCGGCGCGGTGCGCGCCGCCACGACGGAGAACGCGGCACCGGCGCGGCGCCTGCAAGCGCCTCTCGGCCGGGGCTATGGCACCGAGTTCGCTACCTTCTATTCCGCCGGTTCACTCTTCGCTATGCCGGCTGGCGATGTGCAGGAGGCGCAGCCGGCGTCCAAGCTGTCTTCAGTTTCGATGGGCGGCGGCGGCGCATGCATCGGCGTGCTGACTCGCGAAGAAAGGGATGGCGACGACGCGGCATTCGTGTGGGCCTACGATCTGGGCTTCCTGCTAACGGGGCAGGCCACGCCCATCGATAGCAGAGCGCAAATCGTCGTGGTGCGGCACAACTTGCGCACCGTCGGACTGCTAGTCAGCGAGTTGCATGACGTGGCCAAATTCAACGAGGAGGACCTGATCGCGTTGCCGCTGGCAAGCGGCGGCAGCATGCTCGTCTCGCATGTAATCAGCGCCAATCAGGGCGATGTCCTGATCCAGCGCATCGATATCGCCCGCCTGTTTGATTTGCTGGGCAGCGGCATGGACATGCGGGACCTTTACGCCGCCTGATTCGCGAAGAACATGCGCACTTCCAGGCCGGGATGCCGGTTGCGCACGGTGAGCGATCCGCCGTGCAGTTTCAGGATGGCGTTGATGTTGGACAGTCCAATGCCATTTCCCGGCAGATGGCGCGAGCGGTCGACGCGGAAGAAGCGTTCGGTCAGCATGGGGATGGCCTCTTCGGGCACTCCCGGGCCGGTATCCTCGACGGCCAGTTCGGCGCCGCCTTCCACCGGTGCGCAGCGCACGGTGACCGTGCTGCCTGCGCCGGCGTATTTGAGGGCGTTGTCGAGAAGTCCTCCGAGAGCGGCGGCGATCAGGTCGCGGTCGCCGGGAATTCCGCCGACTGGCCTGATATCGCTCACCAGGCGGATCGACGACTCTTCAGCGGCCGCCTCGTAAAGCTCCACCATATTGGCGGCAATCTGCGCCAGGTCGATGCGGTCGGCGTAGCTTGGACGCATGCCTGATTCGGCCGCCGCGATGCGCAGCAGCTTTTCAAACAGCACGATCAGCTGGTCGATGTCCTGGATCGACTTTTCCGCAGCCAGCGCGAGTTCGCCACCTGTCCCCGGGCGCAAGCTTGCCGCCAGGCGGTTGCGTACCCGGCTCAGGGGCGTGCGCAAATCATGGGCAATGGCGTTGGAGACATTGCGCACGCCTTCCATCAGCCGTTCGATCTGGGCCAGCATGCGGTTGATGTCCCGGCTCAGCAGGCTGAATTCGTCCTCGCCCGATTCCGGCACGCGCTGGGCCAGGTCGCCCGCGCTGACGCGGTGTGCGATGCGACGCACGGCGCCAACGCGATGGTCGATGGAGCGCCGCAGGAACCAGGTGCCCGCGCCGACAAAGATCAGCGCTACCAGCAACCCGATAATGGCGGCGCGCTTGATCACGCCTTGCAGGGCATCGAGCTCGCGCAAGTCGCGGCCGACCAGCAGGCGCGTGCCTCCCGGCAGGCGCTGGATAATGTAGCGCGCACGGATTTCTTCATGGTCGCGCATCAGCAGGCCGTTGACCAGCGTGCCGTCCTTGCTCTTGTCGGGAAAGGCGGACACATTACCCAGCAGGATATGGCCATCGGTGGACTGCAGCAGGAACAGCTCCGTGTCCGTATCGGTCTTGTCATGCAGTTGCAGCGTGATTTCGCTGCTCATGCTTTCAATGCCGCCTTCCTCGCTGGCCTCGCGCAGGCGCTCACTGATGGACTGGATCTTGGCGTCGGTCACGCTTTCGAGCACGCCGACGGTGCCGAAATAGTAAGCCAGCACTGCGGCACCGACCGAGGCGAAAGCGATCAGCCCATACATCAGCGCCAGGCGTGTCGCGATGGACGAGACCAGCGAACTACGCGTTGCCATCGTCGGCCAGCTGGCAAAGCATATAGCCCTCGCCGCGGATGGTATGGATCAGCGGCGAGGCGGCATCCTTGTCGACCTTGCTGCGCAGGCGGCTGATCTGAACGTCGATCACATTGGTTTGCGGGTCGAAGTGATACTCCCACACGCTTTCCAGCAGCATGCTGCGGGTGACCACGGTGCCCGCATTGCGCATCAGGTATTCGAGCAGGCGGTACTCGCGCGGCTGCAGGTTCAGGCGCACGCCGGCGCGGCTGGCGCGCAGCGCGCGCAAATCCAGTTCCAGGTCACCCACCCGCAATACCAGCGTGTCTTCGGCAGGCGCCGCGCGGCGCACCAGGTTTTCCAGGCGAGCCAGCAATTCGGCCGCGGCGAAGGGCTTGCTCAGATAATCGTCGGCGCCGGCGCGCAGGCCGTGCACCCGTTCGTCCACGTCGCCCAGGGCGCTCAGCACCAGCACGGGCAGGCGCATGCCGCGCGTGCGCAGGCGCCGCAGCAGGTCCAGGCCATCGAAATCGCCGGGCAGCATGCGGTCGAGGATCATTACATCCCACTCTCCGCTTTCCAGCTGCAGCCAGCCTTGCTGCGCATCTTCGCAGCCCAGTGCCGTGTGGCCGGCCAGGCGCAGCGCGGTCATCAGGTAGTCGCGGGTTTCCGCATCATCGTCAACGATCAGGCATTTCATTTGCGGATCATAGCATTGCGCCCGGGCCGGCCGCCGATCGAACATTACAGCTTCGTAATCATTACGCAGCTGTAATCGTGCGCCGCTGCCATCCCGATAAGCTTCCAGCCTTTGAACTGACCGAGGATTACATGCGCGTTCTGCTGCCTGTTGCCCTGGCCCTTGCGCTGTCCGCTTGTGCCGGCAGGCCCTTTATACCCGAAGCGGAATGGCAGGCGGGCGCACGAGCCGCGACCATCGAAGGCGTGGATACCCCAGGCTCGCCGCTGGCCGTTCCCGACGCCTGCAGCGCTGCAGTCGGAAGCGCGCGCGCGGCCGGCCGGCAAATCGTGGCAGTCCATTACCGCCTGCACCGCGCCCAGCGCCATATGCTGGCCGTGGCGGAAGCGGGCACGCCGCTGGCCATCGGGGCTTGGGTCGAGCTGTGGCCGGCCGATTGCCGCGAGGGGCAGCTGGGGCGTGTCGTGCCATTGAACGGGAGTCCGCAACCATGAAGCGCATCGCCTTGTACCTGCTGTTGGCGGCAGGCGCCGATGTGCGCGCCCAGCAAGTGATGCGCCTCAGCGAACAGCAGGCGCTTTCCATCGCCCTGCAGCAGCACTGGGACTATCGGCAGAGCGCCATCGCCGTGAGGGGCGCCGAGGCGGACGCCGTACAGGCCGCTGCTGCCCCCAACCCGACGCTGACCGTCAGCACCGCCAATATCAATCCTCACAGCGGTGTGGGCGCCGGCCCCCTCTCCAGCAAGGCGGTCGACAGCATTGTGCGCGTGGACCAGCTGATCGAAAGGGGAGGGAAGCGGCAGCTGCGCAGCGACATGGCGCAACAGCGCGTCGCCGCTGCGGAAGCCGACCGCGCGGACAGCCGCCGTGCGCTGGAGCGTGACATTTCGCAGGCCTATACCGACTTGCTCGCCAGCCAGGAGCGCATGCGCGTGCTGACGGAAATCGCCGCGCTGCATGACCAGTCGCTGGCCGTTGCACAGAAGCGCCATCGTGCCGGCGACCTGGCGGAGGTTGAAGTCGCCCGCCTGCAGCTGGAAGTGCAGCGCGCGCACAACGACCTGACCGCGGCCGCCCTGCAGCGCCGGACAGCTTCCTTCACGCTGGCGCAGCAGCTGGGCCTGGCCCTGCCGCTGCCGCAGCTCGAAGCCAGCGACGCCTGGACGGATGCGCTGCCGGGCATGCCCGCCGGCGAAGGTGGCGCGTGCGATGGCCGGGCCGATGTGCAGGCCGCTCGCGCGCGGCTCGCCGCAGCGAACAGCGGCCTGGCGCTGGCCCGCGCGGGCCGCACGCGCGATGTCTCGATTGGCGTGCAGGCTGAACACTTACCTGCCGATGCGGCGCATCCCCAGGGCACGGGCAACAGTTTCGGCTTCTCGGTGCAGAACCCGCTCTTCGTCCGCTACAACAACGAGGGCGAAATCGGCGCCGCACTGGCCGCGCAGGATGCGGCCACGCTGGCGCTGGAAAAAGCGCGGACCCAGGCCTGCGGCGAGGCGGATCAGAGCAGCCAGCAATTGGCCGCCAGCCAGGAGCGCGCCGCCGCTTACCAGGCGGGCCTGCTGCAAGCATCCCGCCACGTTGCGGAGACCTCGGAGTTCGCCTTCGAGCATGGCGCGCTTGGCGTGACCGACGTGCTGGACGCCCGCCGCTCCTATCGCATGACGCAGCTGGACGGCATTGACGCCCGTGCCGATTACCTCAAGGCGCTCGCCGCCTGGCGCGCCACCCACTCTTTTGCAACGCCATGAAAATCCGCTATCTGCTTACCTTATCGGCCGCTTTCGCAGTGTCGGCCTGCTCGCGTGCTCCCTTGCCGGCTTCCCAGGCGGCGGCCCAGCCGGCCGAATTCATCCGCGTGGCGGCCGCCGACAGTGCCCCGCTGCCCGAAGCCGAACCCGTTGCGGCACGCCTTGCCTTTGACGAGGACCACACAGCCCGCATCAGCGCTCCGCTGGCGGGCCGCGTCACCCGGATCATGGTGCAAGCCGGCCAGCATGTGCGCGCCGGAGAAGCGCTGGCCACCGTGGCTTCGCCCGATCTGGCGGCGGCCGCATCGGACGTAAAGAAGGCCGATGCCGATGCGCGGCTGAAGTCCAGCGCATTGGCGCGCGCGCAGTTGCTGTTTGACGCCGGCGTCATGGCAGGCAAGGAACTGGAAGCGGCCAGCAGCGACAGTGCGCAAAGCGCAGCGGAACTGGAGCGCGCCCGCCAGCGCCTGCAGGCGCTGGGCGCTTCCGGCGCCGCGGCGGGAGCGCTGGTACTGACTTCCCCGGTCTCGGGCACAGTGGTCGACCGCCAGATCAATCCGGGCCAGGAAGTCCGGCCGGACCTGCCGGCGCCGCTGTTCATCGTTTCCAATCTCGACCAGCTATGGCTGATCGCGGATGTCCCCGAGCAAATGGCGCTGGGACTCAGGATCGGCCAGGCGGTGCAGTTCGAGGCGGATGCCTTGCCCGGCAAGCGGTTCATGGCCCGCATCACCTATATCGGCGAAATGGTCGATCCCAACACGCGCCGCATTCCGGTGCGCTGCGTGCTGGCGAACGACGATCACCGCCTGCGGCCGGAGATGTTTGCGCGTGTGCGCTTCCAGGATGGGCAAGGGCGGTCCGGCATTCCCTTGCCGAATGAAGCGATCGTCGTTGATGGCCGCGATGAGTATGTGTTCGTGCGCGTCAAGGCGGACGGTTTGGTGCGCAAGCGGGTGCACGTGGCGCGGCGCGGTCCGGTCACGAGTTACCTGGACAGCGGCGTCGCGGCGGGTGAGCAGGTCGTGGTGGCCGGCGCGCTGCTGCTGAAGGCACAGGCGGGCAACGATGTTCGCTAAATTCATCGACTTCGTCCTGGCCCAGCGCCTGTTCGTATTGATCATGACGGCGGCGCTGATCGGCTTCGGCTGGCGCGCGGCGCAGCAACTGCCGGTGGAAGCCTTCCCCGACGTGCAGGATGTGCAGGTGCAGGTCGTGACCCAGTTTCCTGGCCAGGCGGCAGAGGAAGTCGAGCGCACCGTTACCATGCCGGTGGAACGGGAACTGAGTGGCGTGCCGCACCAGACCCAGTTGCGCTCGGTGACGATTGCCGGCCTGTCGGTGGTGACGCTCACTTTCGAAGACGGCACGGATGACTACTTTGCGCGCCAGCAGGTGCTGGAAAAGCTGCAGAACGTCAGCCTGCCGGCCGGTGTCCAGCCCTCGCTGGCGCCGCTGACCACGGCCGTCGGCGAGATCTACCGCTACGTGCTGGACGCGCCGGCCGGCATGCCGGCCAGCGAAGTGCGCGCCATCCAGGACTGGACCATCCGGCCCGCATTGCGCAGCGTTTCCGGTGTGGCGGACGTTGTGACTTTCGGCGGCGTGCTGCGCGAATACCAGCTGGCGCTCGATCCCCTGGCCCTGGCCCGCTACGGCATCAGCATCGACCAGGTGCGGCAGGCACTGGCCGCCAACAGCGCCAATACGGGCGCCGGCCTGCTGCACCAGGGCGACGAGGCGCTGGCGGTGCGGTCCATCGGCCTGGTGACCAGTCCCGAGGAACTGGGGCGCGTCGTCATCGCCAACAAGGGCGGCAAGCCGGTGCACGCCGCCGACCTGGGCGAGGTGCGCATAGGTCATGCCCCGGCTTCGGGCATCGTTGCCTATAACGCCCGCGACGACGTGATCGAAGGCATTGTCCAGATGAGCAAGGGCGCCAACGCGGCCGCCGTTGTGGCCGCCGTGCGCGACAAGGTGCAGCAGTTGAACAAGACGCTGCCGCCCGGCGTACGTCTGCACATCATCTACGACCGCACCGACCTGATCGCCCACACCGTCCACACGGTGCTGGAAAACCTGGTGGTCGGCGCGGTGCTGGTGGTGGCCGTGCTGGTTGTCTTCCTCGGCAACTGGCGCGCCGCGCTGATCGTGGCAGCGGTGATTCCGCTGTCCCTGCTGTTCGCCTTCATCCTGCTGGATGCCCGCGGCATACCGGCCAACCTGATTTCGCTGGGCGCGGTGGACTTCGGCATCATCATCGACAGCGCCGTGGTGCTGGTCGAGGCGCTGCTGGTGCGTAACAGCCTGCGCGAGCCGGGTGCGCCGCGCAAGTCGCCCCGCAAGACGCTGCGCGAAACCCTGCTGTCGCTGGGGCATCCCATCCTGTTCGCCAAAGCCATCATCATTGTCGCTTTCCTGCCGATCTACACGTTCCAGCGCGTAGAAGGCAAGATCTTTACGCCGGTCGCCTTCACGCTGAGCTTTGCCATGCTGGGCGCCATCATCCTCAGCTTCACCCTGGTGCCCGTGCTGCTGCTGTGGACCATGCACCGCCATCCCCTGCAGGAGAAGCACGCCCGCTGGCTGGCCAGCCTGCAGCAGCACTACCGCCGCCTGCTGCAGCGGGCCATGGGTGCGCGTCCGCTGGTGTTCACGGTGTCCATTGCCGTGCTGTTTGGTACCGTGGCCGCCGCGCCCTTGCTTGGCAGCGAATTCCTGCCCAAGCTCGACGAGGGTAATATCTGGCTGACCATGAGCCTCCCCGCGTCGGCGGCGCTGCAGCGCACGCAGCTGGTGGAGCACGAAGTGCGCCGCATCCTGCGCAGCTACCCGGAAGTTACGGATATCGTGTCCCACGTCGGGCGGCCGGACGACGGCACCGATCCCAAGGGGCCGAACAATATCGAGGTCCTGGCCGCGCTGGCGCCTTACAACACCTGGCGTTATGCCGACAAGGAAAGCCTGGTCAGTGCCATGAGCGCGCAGATCCACCAGATTCCCGGCGTGCCGACCAACTTCTCGCAAGTGATCGAGGATAACGTGGAAGAGGCGCTGTCCGGCGTGAAGGGCGAGATCGCGGTAAAGGTGTTCGGACCTGACCTGGATGTCATCGGCGCCAAAGCACGCGATATTGCCGCCATCCTGGCCACCGTGCGCGGCGCCAGCGATATCGAGGCCGTGCCGATTGGCGGCCAGAGCGAGCTGGATATCGTGCTGGACCGCGAACGCATGGGCCGCCTCGGCGTCAGCGTTGCCGATGTCAATGGCGCCTTGCAGACGGTGCTGGGCGGACTGGCCGTCACCAGTTATTACGAAGGGGAGCGGCGTTTTGACGTAACGCTGCGCCTGCGCGAGGAGAGCCGCGCCTCGGCCGAACAGATCGGCGCGCTGCCCATCGTCACGCCTGGCGGCGCCAGCGTGCCGCTGGCTTCCGTGGCGCGCATCGATGTGCGCCAGGGCCCCTCGCGCATCAGCCGCGAAACGGGCGGCCGCGTGGCCTCGATCAAGGCCAATGTGGTCGGGCGCGACCAGGCCGGCTTCGTCGCCGAGGCGCAGGACAAGGTGGCGCGGCAGGTATCGCTGCCCCCGGGCTACAGCATCACTTGGGGCGGCCAGTTCGAGAACCAGCAGCGCGCTGTGCGCCGGCTGCAGGTCATCGTGCCGGCGGCGGCCTTGTTGATATTCCTGCTGCTGTTCTGGGCCTTCCGCTCGGTGCGACAGGCATTGCTGGTGCTGGGCATCGTGCCATTCACCCTGATTGGCGGCGTGGCAGCGCTGGCGGGCGCCGGACTGCATTTCTCGGTGTCGGCGGCGGTGGGCTTCATCGCGGTGGCCGGGATTTCCGTGCAAAACGGCGTGATCATGGTGGAGCAAATGATCGAGCACTTGCGCAGCGGCGTGCGCGTCGGCGAGGCCGCGATCGAAGGCGCAGCGGGACGCTTGCGCCCCATCCTGATGACGGCGCTGATGGCCGGCCTGGGCCTGCTGCCGGCTGCCCTGTCGCACGGCATCGGTTCGGAAACCCAGCGTCCGTTTGCGCTGGTGATCGTGGGCGGGATCGTGTCCGCCACCGCATTCACGCTGCTGCTGTTGCCGCTGGCGTTTCCCATGCTTCGGGAAGACAAGGAAGAAGAGTAAGAATCAATGTAGTTATCGCATCCATGGAAAAAATCATCGTACTCGCCTTTCCCTTCTTCCTTTTGCTGATTGGCGCCGAATTCATTTATGGCTGGCTCAAACGACGTAATACTTATCGCATCAACGATGCGCTGAGTAGCCTCAGCCAAGGCGTGATCAGCCAGTTGGTGGCTTTGCTGACGCAGCTCTTCCAGATCGGCCTGTACAGCGCGGTGTACTACGAGGTCGCCACCGTGTCGCTGGCCAGCTTTTGGGCGTCCTGGTCAGGCTGGGTCGTCGCGGTAGTACTGTTCGATTTCTGCGATTACTGGCTGCACCGTGCGGGCCATGAATGCGCCGTCATGTGGGCTGCGCACCAGGTGCATCATCAGAGCCAGGACTTCAATTTTTCGACCGCGCTTCGGCAGGAAAGCACGGTGGTGTTTATCGGCTGGGTATTCTATTTGCCGATGGCGTTGCTGGGGGTGCCGCCGGAACAGTTTGCGGTCGCGGGCCTGGTTGTTCTGCTGTATCAGTTCTGGATACATACCGAACATATCGGCAAGTTGGGCTGGTTTGACCGGGTCTTTTCCTCGCCTTCCAATCATCGTGTTCACCATGCCGTCAACGATCAGTATCTGGACAAAAACTATGGCGGCATGCTGGTGATTTGGGACCGTCTGTTCGGTACCTTCGCGGAGGAGGGGGAGCCGTGCGTGTATGGCACTCGCAGCGGCTTGAATAGTTGGGATCCAGCCTTGGCCATTGGCGATGAATATCGAACCTTGTGGCGTCTGACCTGGCAGACGGCGCGCTGGCCGGACAGGCTGCGGATCTGGTTCAAGCATCCCGGTTGGCGTCCAGCCGATCTGGCCGGGCACTTGCCGAGTCCCGCTTTTGACCTGGCGGCGGCGCGCCGTATCTATCATCCGCCGCTGACGCGCCGTGCCGAATATCTGGCGCTGCTCCAGTTCATGATGGCGCTGGGCGCTGCAGCTGCTTGCCTGTGGTCCGCCGAGCGGCTGTCCTATGGCCAGTTGCTGATACTGGCGACGGCGATTTTTCTCGCCTTGTGGAGCCTGGGCCTGTATATGGAGAACCGTCTGTCGGCGCTTGCGTTGCTGTTCATCGACCTGGCTGCGGCGGCGGCTGTTGTCGCCCTGTTGGGAATGCCGGCGTGAAGGCGCTCCCGGGGAGCCGGCAGTGTGTGCTGGCACGCGGCGCAGTGGTGTTTTCACTGATGTCATGGACGCCATTGCTGTTGGCGCAGGATGTGTCGGTACCGGAAGCAGCTCCGTGGCGCCTGGTCGGCGACATCGGCGCCGGCCTGAACGCGGCACCCAGTGTGGCGCGCGGGCAGTCCGGGCGCGCCACCGTCATCCCCTATCTTAATGCGGACTTTGGTGCGGCGTTTGCACGGATCGACACCTTTGGCTTCAGGCTGGCGCCTGCCGGTTACGGCAGTGTGGAACTGTTAACCCGGGTGCTGGAAGATGGTTTTACGCCGAGGACTGCGTCCGGCGCGCTGCCACACCGCAAAGCACCGCTGCCACTCGGCATCGGCACCTTGCAGATGTCGCCGGTGGGCGCCTTCATGGCCAATCTGTATCGCGACGCCGGAAATTCCAAAGGGACGTTGGCGGACTTCATGTATGCTGCCGAAATCGATGTTCCCGCGATGGCGCTCTACCCCCAGGTGGGGCTGGAATACCGTTCGCGCGACTATGTGCGGTATTACGACGGTGTCACGGCGGTGGATGCGCGGCAGAGCGGGCTGCCATCCTATATGCCGGGCGCGGCCAGCAACTGGTTCGCCGCGCTATTCGTGGAAGCCAGGCTTTCCGGCCACTGGTACTTCAATGTGAATCTGCGCCGGACCTGGCTTGACCGTGCGGTAAGCAACAGCCCACCGGCACAGCGCCGGGTAGTGAACTCCGGGCTGATGGCCGTGAGCTATCGCTTCGACTGAGGCGTGGCCGTCACTCGTTCCAGCGGCGCACGATCAGCGCGGCGTTGCTGCCGCCAAACGCAAACGAGTTCGACATGGCCGCCTGCAGCGACTGGCCGTGACGTGCTGTCAATGGCACGAAATCGAGGTCGCACTCGGGATCTTGCTGAGTGAGAAAAGCTGTCGGCGGTATCGAACCGGTGCGCAAAGCCAGCACCGTCAACACGAATTCCAGCGCCCCCGCCGCACCCAGCGTATGGCCATGCATGGATTTGGTGGAGCTGACCATCAGCCGTGACGGTGCCTCGCCAAACACCTGTTTGATCGAGCGTGTCTCCGTCAGGTCGCCAGCCGGTGTGCCGGCGCCGTGAGCATTGATATAGCCAATGGCGGACGGTGGTAGATCTGCGTCCTGCAGTGCCATGCGCATGGCACTGGCCTGGCCATCCGGATCGGGTTTGGTGATGTGGGTCGCGTCGTTGCTGGCGCCATATCCCGCCACTTCGGCCAGAATGGTGGCCCCGCGTGCGCGCGCCGAGGACAGCGATTCCAGCATGACTGCCGCAGCCGCTTCGCCCAGCACCAGGCCACTGCGGTTGCGTGCAAACGGGCGGCAGGATTGGGCCACGTCGTCGGCATCCGCGGGTGCCAGTACGCGCAGAGCGTCCCAGGCGCTGACCACCCCATAGCTGAGCAGCGCTTCCGATCCGCCAGCCAGGACCCGTTCCGCATAACCATGACGGATATGGCGATATGCTTCGCCGATCGCCTGGGCAGAGGATACGCAGGCATTGCTGTAATTATTGACACTGCCCTTGAATCCACAGCGGATCGCTATCTGCGACGCGGCCGCATTGTTCATGGCGGACATGACGGTCATGGGGCGTACCCGGCTCTTTCCCTCCAAATACAAGTCGACATAGCCGGCTTCCACGGTTTGGGCACCGCCCATGCCGGTGCCCCAGAATACGCCGCTCGCATGAGACGAGGGCGCGCCGTGTTCCAGGCCGGCGTGCAATAGCGCCTCATGCGCGGCGTTCCATGCCAGGACGGAGAACCGGTCGAACAGCGGCTGCTCCGCGACCTTGATCAATTCGGGGAGGGCAAAGCGCACCTGGGCCGCGATGACGCCAGGCCGTTGCCGCTCGCCAGGCAGTTGCAGGAAGTCGATACCGGATTTGCCGTGCAGCGCCTGTTCAAAACTCGATGAGGCATCTGGACCCAGCGCGGAGATCGCACCTACGCCGGTGATTACTACCCGCTCCAGCGTCATACGTTGACTGCCTGTTTGGCGAGGTAGGCGTCAATCTGATTGGCGATATCTTGCACAACGGCCAAGGTCGGACGTTCGTCGCCGATCTGGATGTTGAATTCGTCTTCCAGATCAAAAATCAGTTCGATGACAGTCAGCGAATCGGCACCCAGGTCGGCCAGATTGGTTTGCGGTGTGATGGTGTCCAGCGGGACGTCCAGGCTCTTGGCCAGCATTTTCGCTACAGTGGGATATGAGTTCATGGGCAGTTACTGCGGTAAGTGAGATGCGGCAGTCGTCAGGCTGTTTTCAGCCTGGCGCTGAACGCCGGCGAATGGGTATTGAAGAATTCCACGGTTTCCGCTGCCACCCGCTCTTTTTCATTGTCCAGCGTGATGATGTGATAGCTGTCGTGGAGCATGACCTTTCGGCGGAACTGTGAGCTGATGCTGTGCTCGACCAGGTCGGCGCTCTTTGGACTGGCGACATCGTCTTCGCTGGCGTGAATAATGAGAGCGGGCGCATGCACCTGGTCCAACTGGCGGCGCACCTGCTTGATCAGTCGGTGGGCCTGGAAGATGCCTTCGGCCGACAGGCGCGAGGCACCCGCAGCGGATGAACCGGTGACTTGCATTTCGCGCGCGATCCAGCGCCGCAAGTTTTCATTTTTCAGGCCGTAGGGATAGCGCTCCTGGTAGGAATACAGGTAGCGGGCCGGCGTGTAGTAAGCGAGCGGCAGCAGGAAGCGGTACTTGGGAATGCTCCAGCCGTCATATGCCAGCGTCGTGGCCAGCAGCGAAAGCGCTGCGATCTGATCGCCTCGTTCGATGGCCAGGCGCAGTGCCAGGACTGCGCCTATGCAAAGGCCGGCAACGGACACCGTCTCGTACTCGCTTTTCAGGCGGTCGAAGTGGCGTACCACCTCTTTAAACCAGTCTTCACTACGCGTCGTGCGGTAGGAAGCTGCCTGTCCGCTGGAATAACCGTAACCGGGGATTAACGGAATGACGACGGTGTAGCCGGCGCGTTGCAGCTGCTTGCCCAGATACTGCATTTCCAATGGATTGCCCAGTAGTCCATGCAGCGCCAAAACTGCATGTGGGCCACCCGATAGTTCAATTGTTTTCATTACGTGCCCGGTTGGTGCGATCCGAAGTAACTGTCACTGCGCGTCATTGCTAAAACAACGTTCATCCACGTTACTGAGTGACTTCCTCTAAATAGGAGAGGTAGGTTAATTCGCACGGTTCACGGGCGTCAAGAAAAGAGCTTGAACATTACACACCTGTAATAATCCCAGCGCGCCCGCTGTGCAGCGCCATGGCGGACGCTATCGGGGTCCGCGGGGAGTGAGCGGGTGTGGTCAGCTTGGCGTAGAGGCTGGCGCGACTTGCGAAACGTCCAGCGCTCAGGATAGCCAACATTACAGAGCTGTAATCGTGCAGCGGGATGTGGTTCCCTACAATGAATTCCGTAGTTTGCCATGTTGAACTCGCAGTCCATAAGGGGCGGCCTTGATAAGAAAGACGGCGCAGTTGCGTGAGCGCGACGTGGCCGGCCTGGTGGCGGCTGATGCCGTCGCGCTGGGCTGCTGCTTCCTTGACGCGTACGTGGAAAATCTGGTGGACGGCAAGGCGCGCTTGGTGGAGCGTGCTACGGCCGAGGGCATGGTGCGGGATTTGTTGCGCGACCTGCGCATGCGCGCGCGACCCACCCGCAACCGTGTGGCCAACCGAGGCCGAGCGCATGGTCGCGGTGCAAAGACGGGTTCGGGCGAATGCGCCGGCGTTCTTTACGCGCGGGCGGCCGACTGGCAGCAGTATGCAGCAGCCTATCGTGCGGCGCTGCAGGCGCGCTCAGCGCGTTGACGACACTGGCGGCGTCAAGTCGCGCTTTCGCGCAAGGTGTCAGCGCCGACGATGCCCAGCAAATGCTGAGCCATGCAGTTGACGCGACGCATGCGCACGTTGAGGAGCAGGCTGAAGCCAAGGGCGCGCCGACGGGCCGCAATTTTTTTGCCGCTTTCGCCGCAGGACTGCTCCGTGGCGACGGTTTTTTCCATTCTCTGCTGGAAGGCGGGGAAGGCATCCTGAGCGGCAAGGTAACGGCCGCCTTGGCGGAACGCATGGGCCTGGATCCGGGTACCGCATCGACAATG
>DASWYX010000024.1:0-5128 GCA_036404755.1 Pseudoduganella sp. | reverse complement strand
CCGGACCCCATGGTCCCGGCGCCGATCACGGCGGCGCTCTGCACGGGGCGCGGTTTCACGTCCGCACCGAGGCGAGAAATCTTGGCGGCCTGGCGCTCGGCAAAGAACACATGGCGCAGCGCCTTCGATTCCGGTGTGCCGAGCATGGCGAGGAAGCGCTCGCGCTCATAGGCCAGCCCCTGGTCGAAAGGCTGTCCGACTGCGGCGGCGCAGCAATCGACGATATGCAGCTTGGCGATATTGCCCTGGGCGCCGGCTTCGACCTTGTCGCGCAGTTTCGCCAGGTAGCCGGGCGCCAGCGCATCCACGCGGGCCGGCAGGTCGCGCGTGCGGCGCAGCTGGCCCACTTTGCTGCGGGCGAAATCCACGGCGGCGGACAGCACATCGCCCTCGAAAATGGCGTCGACCAGTCCCAGTTGATGGGCTTCCTCGGCTGTGACGGCGGCGCCGCTCAGCATCATGTCGGCCGCCTTGTCCATCGGCACCAGGCGTGGCAGGCGCTGGGTACCGCCCGCGCCGGGCAGGAAGCCGAATTTCACTTCCGGCAGGCCCAGTTTGGACTCGGCGCCGGCAACGCGGTAATGCAGGGCCAGCGCCAGTTCCAGCCCGGCGCCATAGGCAAAACCTTCGATTGCAGCGACGACAACCTTGTCGATCTTGTCACAGCCTTCGATCAGCTCCGGCATGATGGGGCTCATGCGCTGGGCCGGCGTATTGAATTCGCGCACATCGGCGCCACCACAGAAAGTCCCGCCCTTCCCCGTGATCACGATGGCCTGCACGTCGCTGCGCGCCGCCGCGTGCTGCAGCATCGCGCCCAGTCGCCCGCGCTGCGCGCCGGACAGGCTGTTGACCGGGGGATTATCGAGAGAAAGGATGGCTACACCGTCCACTGTTGGGTAATCGCTTGCTGCATGCATCGTCGTCTCCGCTGAGGTTCTGGTGATTTGATTTTGACAGTGTAAAGTTTGGAAGTCAATATAACTGAACCACTTAAATAGTGTTTGGCAGTGGCGAAATCTGCTGCTATTATGAATTCGCATCTTTACATTGTAATGTTTGGATCATACAAATGAACGAATCAAGAACGGAGACACAAGGCACAGTGCCCGCACTGCACCTTGCAGCAGTAAAGAAAGCCTTCGGCGCCACCGAGATCATTCGGGGCGTGAACTGGGATGTCGCGCAGGGCGAATGCCATGTGCTGATCGGTCCCAACGGCGCCGGAAAATCCACCCTCTTTGGCCTGATCAGCGGCCACCTGCGCCCCAGCAGCGGCAATATTTCCCTGTGCGGCACGCAGATTTCGGGACTCAGTCCCAGCAAAATCAGCCGCAGCGGCCTGGGACGCAGCTTCCAGACCAATAACCTCTTCGCCCGCATGAGCGCCTTCGAGAATGTGCGCATCGGCGCCCTGCGCGCCGTCGGCTACGGGCCCGCCTTCTGGCGCGGCCTGCCGCACGGCGGTCCGGCCGACCTGCGCGCGCTGGAAGTGCTGGATGAAGTGGGCCTGCTGGAAAAGGCTCACGTCGCGGCCGGCCTGCTTTCCTACGCCGACCAGCGCGCGCTGGAAATCGCGATGGCGATCGCCGGCGGCCAGCAGGTGCTGCTGTTCGACGAACCCACGGCCGGCATGAATCGCGAGGAAACGGCGCGCGTGATCGGGCTGCTGCAAAAGCTGCGCGCCGGCGACGCGCGGCGCACCATCGTCATCATCGAGCACGATATGAATGTCGTGTTCGAGCTGGCGGACAGGATTTCCGTGCTGGTGTACGGCGAGCTGATTGCCACCGACACGCCTTCCCGAATCCGCGCCAACCGCAAGGTGCAGGAAGCCTATCTCGGCGTTCCGGCCACGCTGCAACAGACCGCCGCCATGGAGGTGTCATGAGCCAGCTGCATCCCGCTCCCCTGCTGCGCACCAGCGATGTCACGGCCGGCTATGGCCAGGGCCAGGTGCTGCACGGCGTCGATCTCACGGTCAATCCCGGCGAAACGGTCGGCCTGCTGGGCCGCAATGGCGCCGGCCGCTCGACCCTGCTGAAAGCCATCATGCGCCTGGTGCGCGGCGCAGGCAGCGTGACGATGGACGGCATCGAAATCGGCAAGGCGCCAACCCATGAAGTAACGCGCTCCGGCATCGCCTACGTGCCGGAGGACCGCGGCGTTTTCCCCGACCTGACGGTACGCGAGAACCTTGCCGTTGGCATGCGCGGCCGCAATTTCGCCGGTCATGAAAAGACGGCGGGCGCCAGCTGGAACGAGGAGGAATTCTTCGACATGTTCCCCAACCTGAAGCGGCGCGCCAACACGCCGGGCGGCGTGCTGTCCGGCGGCGAGCAGCAGATGCTGACCATCTGCCGCGCGCTGATGGGCCGCCCGCGCCTGATCCTGGTGGACGAGCCGACCGAGGGCCTGAGCCTGTCCATGGTGGAGCAGGTGGCTAACCTGCTGCGCGAAATAGCGAAGCGCGGCGTGGCCATCGTGCTGGTCGAGCAGAAGCTCACGATCGCCCTGCAATGCTGCGACCGGGTGAACGTGATGGGCCACGGCCGCATCGTGTTCGACGGCACGGTCAACGAATTTGAATCCGATCCGAGCGTGCGCGCTCACTGGCTGGAGGTCTGAACCGATGGATACACTGGCACTAGGCCTCTTCAATGGCGTCACCTACGGCATGCTGATGTTCCTGATGGCGGCCGGCCTGACACTCGTCTTCAGCATGCTCGGCGTGCTGAACTTCGCCCACACCGCCTTCTATATGCTGGGCGCCTACTTCAGCTACACCTTCGCGCAGTTGCTGGGGCTTGGCTTCTGGGCCGGCCTGGTGGCCGCGCCGCTCTGCTGCGCACTGCTGGGCGCTGCAGTCGAACGTTACGGCTTGCGTCACGTGATGCGCTACGGCCTGCTGGGTCCCCTGCTGTTCACCTTCGCACTGGACTTCGTGCTGGTGGAAGTAGTCACCCTGGTGTGGGGCAAGCAGCCCGTCGCCTACCAGGTGCCGCCTTCGCTGGACTTTGCCCTGTTCACCTTCCACGGCATCGAATATTCGGCCTACCGCTTCTTCGCACTGAGCATGTCGCTGGTGGTGCTGGCCAGCCTGTTCATCCTGCTCAAGACCACGCGCATCGGCGTGACGGTGCGCGCTTCGCTGTCGCATCCGGACGTCGTCAACTCCCTTGGCCACAACCTGCCCGCCTTGCGTGCCGGCGTGTTCGTACTGGGGGCCGCGCTGGCGGGCCTGGCGGGTGCGCTGGCAGGCAACCTGCTGGGCACGGAGCCCGGCATGGCCAACCAGCTGGGCACCCAGCTGTTCATCATCATCGTCGTCGGCGGCCTCGGTTCGCTGGCGGGCGCCTTTGTCGCCTCCATCCTGCTGGGGGTGCTGCAGACGCTGGCGATTTCCACTGGCCTGAGCTGGGCCGAACTGCTTGGCCCCTTGCAGCAATGGGCCGCCGGCGTGGACGCGCTGGCAGAACCGGTCAGCCGCTTCGCGCCGCTGATTCCTTTCGCAATGGTGCTGGCGGTGCTGCTGTTCCGTCCGCGCGGCCTGATGGGACAGAGAGAATAATGATGGACATGACGACACCAATGCCGGCTGCGCGCTACGCGGCCTACCTGCCGAAGCGCCGCACGTTGGCCAGCCGCGCCGCGCCATGGGCCGCCACCGCGCTGCTGCTGGCCGCGCTGCCCTTCGTGTTTTCCGGCCTGCTCGGCATCTCGATACTGACCCAGTCCTGCATTGCGATCACTTTCGCGCTGGCCTACAACATGCTGCTGGGCGGCACAGGCCTGCTGTCCTTCGGGCACGCGCTGTATTTCGGCGTCGGCGCCTATGTCAGCGGCCATTTGCTGAACAAGTATGGCGCTGCCGTGCCGGTGGTGCTGGTGCCGCTGGCGGGCGGCTTCGCGGCGCTGGCCGTGGGCGGCGTGCTGGCCCTGTTCACCGTGCGCCATGACCGCACCACCTACGCCATGATCTCGCTAGCCATCGGCCAGCTGGTGTACGCCAGCTCGATCATCATGACATCCTGGTCGGGCGGCGACACGGGCATCCGCATCGATCCCGCGACCGCCAATGGCTGGGGCGCCGACTTCGGCGACCCGCGCGCCATGTACTTCCTCGTGGCCGGCTGGACCTGGCTGGCGGCGCTGGGCATGTTCCTCGTCACCCGCACGCCGCTGGGGCGCCTGATGAATGCAACGCGCGACAATTCGCACCGCGTCTCCTTTGTCGGTTTCAGCCCGGTGGGCGTGCGCGGCCTGGCGCTGACGCTGTCCGGCGGCTTTGCCGGCATTGCCGGTTCGCTGTATGCGCTGGCGATGCAGGTGGTGACCACGGATACCTTCGGCCTGCCGCAGACGGCATCGGTGATGCTGCACACCTATATCGGCGGCTTCACGAGCTTCGTCGGCCCCGCGCTGGGCGCGCTGCTGATGACGGTCACTTCAGCCCACCTGTCCGCGCTCACGGAGGCATGGCCCCTGGACCAGGGCGCCTTACTGCTGATAGTCATCATCTACTCCCAGCATGGCCTGGTCGGCGCCGTCAACTCGGGCCGCGCCTTGCTGGCGAGCCTCGGCGCGCAGCGCGGCGTGCCGCACGTGGTGATCAGCTGCGTGCTGGCCGTCCTGTGCACGGCGCTCATCGTGGCGGGCTTTGTCGGCATCGTGGAGATGACGCAATCGTGGTCGGCCAACAGCGGCGAGGCCGTGCGCCTGCTGACTGGCGCGCTGGCATTCGAAGTGTCGCCGCGCCAGCGCGCGCACTGGATTGCCGCCGCGGCCGCGCTGCTGATTGGCGCAGTGGGCATGGCGCTGGTGCGGCGCCGCTTCCGCCCCGCTCCATAATGCGTGACACGCAACCCGCGCTCGACGAGCGCACCCGGCGCCTGCTCACGGCGCCGGTCCTCCCCACCCTGCTGCGCATGGCGGCACCCAATATGCTGGTGATGCTGGCCCAGGCCTCCGTCGGCCTGATCGAAACCTGGTTCGTATCCCGCCTGGGAATCGACGCACTGGCGGGCATGTCGCTCGTATTCCCCGTGCTGATGCTGGTGCAGATGGTTTCCGGCGGCGCGATGGGCGGGGCCATCATCGGCGCCGTGGCGCGCAGCCTGGGCCAGGG
>DASWYX010000023.1:0-7350 GCA_036404755.1 Pseudoduganella sp. | reverse complement strand
CGTCAGCAGCCTGTCGATCGGGCTCGCCAACATCAGCTGGACCGTGGAGAAGCTGGTGAACGCCGCCACCGGCTTCGTGATGATATCGGCCATCTGGTGGGTCTATTTCGACAGTATTCATCTGCTGACCAGGCAGAAGCTCACGACCGGCCATTCGGTCCTGTACTCGCATTTTTTCGTCTTCATCGGGCTGTCGATCCTGGCCAACCTGATCCGGCACGCGATCCTGGACGACATGGTGATATCCGATTTCAGGATACTGTCGGCCATCGGCGCGGTCTGCTTTTTCATCGGCAAGCAGTACGCCTATTTCATGGAGGTTCCCGAGCTGCGGTCCCAGTTGGTGATCAACACGCTGGTCGTCTTCGTGTTGACCGGGTTCACCCTGCTATTGCCCAGAACTGATTACATCCTGTTTGGCCTTACCGCGATCCTGATTTGTTATGCGTTCCTGAGTCTCACCTACCTGAACGTCCCCGCCGAGAATGACGATCTGCGGAGCAGCACCGTCAAGAGAGACCAGCCGTGAGCGACACCGCGAACGAATGCGCTCTCTTCGACATCGCGCGCATATTGGCTTGCCAGCGCGGCCCATGCTGAGATAATCGCAATATGTCCAAACCAGCCATCAAAGCACTGACCATCCTCGAGATGCTGCAAAGCCAGCGCCAGATTTCCGGCGCCGACATGGCCGAGCGTCTCGGCATCGACCGCCGCAGCCTGCGCCGCTATATCGCGATGCTGGAGGAGCTCGGCATTCCGATCACGTCCGAACGGGGACGCTACGGTGGTTATATGCTGGTGCCCGGCTTCAAGCTGCCGCCGCTGATGTTCACCAACGAGGAAGCGAGCGCCGTCGCGCTGGGCCTGATGGCCGTGCGCTCGCTGCGGCTGGCCGACACCGCGCCGGCCGTCGCCAGCGCCCAGTCCAAGCTGGAGCGGGTGATGCCGCCCGCGCTGCAGGGCAGCGTGCAAGCCTTGCGCGAAACCGCCGTGCTCGATGTGCCCGACACGCGCTGGACCTTCACCCAGCCGCCCCGCCCCGCCCTGACCAGCGAGCTGACCGCGCTGGCGATGGCCGCCCAGACCCAGCACCGCGTCAGCTTCGAATACCGCCCGCCCGATGGCGTGCCGATGCGGCGCGAGTTCGATCCCTATGGCCTGGTGTTCTCGCACACGCGCTGGTACGCCGTCGGCCTGTGCCGGCTGCGCCTGGCGATCCGCTCCTTCCGTCTCGACCGCGTGGCCGACGTGCGCGAAACCGGGGAATCGTTCGAAAAGCCGGACAACTTCGACACCGCCGCCCACCTGCAGCACGCCCTCGCCACGCTGCCGCGCGGCCTGCCCGCCCACGTCCTGCTGCACACCGACCTCGACAGCGCCACCCGCGAGCTCGGCCGCTATGTCGGCCCTCTGGTGCCCACGCCGGCCGGCATCCAGCTGCACACGACCACCACCAGCCACACCTGGTTCGCCCGCATGCTCGCCTCCCTCACCTTCGACTTCACCATCCAGGGCCCCGACGAACTGCGCGACGCCGTCCGCACCGAATCCCAGCGCCTCGCCCGCATCGCCAACATCTAACCCCATTCGGGGTCAGCTCTGTCATTTGGACAGCCAGCGCTACCATTTGAGTTAGATCAATACGCGAAAATGGCCAGTTTTGCGTATTGAGGAAAATCAAAAAATAGGTTCGTCTGTCCAAATGACAGAGCTGACCCCGAATTGCCCCAAAAAAAAGCGCCCCGGAGGGCGCTTTCTTGGTCGCGGTAGCGAGGGATTATTACTTGGCGGCCATCAGGGCCACGGTGGTGTCCAGCATGCGGTTGCTGAAGCCCCACTCGTTGTCGTACCAGGACGAGACCTTCACCAGCTTGCCGGACACTTTGGTCAGGGTCGCGTCGAAGTTCGACGATGCCGGGTTGTGGTTGAAGTCCACGGATACCAGCGGCTCGGTGTTGTAGGTCAGGATGCCTTTCAGCGCGCCTTCGGAAGCTTCCTTCATGATCTTGTTGATCTCTTCCACTGTGGTGTCGCGCTTGGCGATGAAGGACAGGTCAACGATCGACACATTGATGGTCGGCACGCGGATCGCGTAGCCGTCCAGCTTGCCGTTCAGCTCAGGCAGCACCAGGCCCACGGCAGCAGCAGCGCCGGTCTTGGTCGGGATCATGGACTGGGTAGCGGAACGGGCGCGGCGCAGGTCTTCGTGCATCACGTCGGTCAGCACCTGATCGTTGGTGTAAGCGTGCACGGTGGTCATCAGGCCGGTTTCCAGGCCGATGGCGTCGTGCAGCGGCTTGACCAGCGGGGCCAGGCAGTTGGTGGTGCAGGAAGCGTTCGAGATCACGGTGTCCGACGCTTTCAGGGTCTGGTGGTTCACGCCGTACACGATGGTAGCGTCAACGTCCTTGCCGCCCGGAGCGGAGATCACGACCTTCTTGGCGCCGCCCTTCAGGTGGGCCGAAGCCTTTTCCTTGGTGGTGAAGAAGCCGGTGCACTCCAGCACCACGTCCACGCCCAGCTCGCCCCACGGGATTTCAGCCGGGTTGCGCTGCGCGAACACGCGGATCTTGTCGCCGTTCACGATCATATTGTCGCCTTCCACGGTCACGGTGCCAGGGAACTTGCCGTGGGCGGTGTCGTAGCGGGTCAGGTGGGCGTTCGACTCGGCGTTACCCAGGTCGTTGATGGCCACAATCTGGATGTCCTGCTTCTTGCCGCCTTCGTAGAAAGCGCGCAGTACGTTGCGGCCGATGCGGCCGTAGCCGTTGATTGCTACCTTGATCGTCATTACATGTGCTCCTGTTAAAAGAAATTGTTTTCTCGTAGGCCGTCGGGGCGCACGCACGGCGGATCGATGATCCGCCCTACAGCCCTGACGGGCCGTTGTGCGGCGGGGCTTAGGCCAGAACAGTCTTTACTTTAGCAACCACATTTTCGACAGTGAAGCCGAAGTGCTTGAACAGCACACCGGCCGGGGCGGATTCGCCGAAGCTGTCGATGCCTACGACGGCGCCTTCCAGGCCAACATACTTGTACCAGAAATCGGTGACGCCCGCCTCCACGGCGACGCGCGGCAGGCCCATGGTCAGCACGGAAGCCTTGTACGCTGCATCCTGGCGGTCGAATACATCGGTCGACGGCATGGACACCACGCGCACCGGCGTGCCGGCGGCCTTCAGTTCAGCGGCGGCCTTCATGGCCAGCTCGACTTCCGAACCGGTGGCAATGATGATGGCCTTGGCGCCGGCTTCGTCGGACAGCACATAGCCGCCGCGTGCGATATCGGCAATCGCCTGCTCGGAACGCTCCATGAACGGCAGGTTCTGGCGCGAGAAGATCAGGGTCGACGGACCGTCGGTGCGCTTCACTGCCGCGCCCCATGCCACCATCGATTCGACGGTGTCGGCCGGACGCCAGTTGTCCAGGTTCGGGATCAGGCGCAGCGAAGACACGTGCTCCACGGACTGGTGGGTCGGGCCGTCTTCGCCCAGGCCGATCGAGTCGTGGGTGAACACGAAGATCGCACGCTGCTTCATCAGCGCAGCCATGCGCAGGGCGTTGCGGCTGTAGTCGGAGAAGGTCAGGAAGGTCGCGCCGAACGGGATGTAGCCGCCGTGCAGGGCCACGCCGTTCATGATGGCGGACATGCCGAACTCGCGCACGCCGTAGTTGATGTGGTTACCCGGCTGGCCGGAACGCACGGGGACGATTTCCTTCCAGTTGGTCAGGTTGGAACCGGTCAGGTCGGCCGAACCGCCCAGGAATTCCGGCAGGATCGGGGCCAGCGCCTGGATCGCGTTCTGCGAGGCCTTGCGGGTGGCGATCGTTTCCTTCTTCTCGACGCAGGCGGCGATGGCAGCCTGCAGGGTCGCGTCGAAGTTGGCCGGCAGCTCGCCCGCCATGCGGCGCTTCAGTTCCGCCGCTTCGGTCGGGTACTGGGCGGCATACTTGTTGAACATTTCCAGCCACTGGTTCTCGAACTGGGCGCCCTGCTCCTTGAAGCTCCAGGCTTCGGCCACGTCGTGCGGAATGTCGAACGGCTCGGCGCCCCAGCTGATGTGCTCACGCACGGCTGCGACTTCCTTCTCGCCCAGCGCGGCGCCGTGCACCTTGTCGCCGCCCTGCAGGTTCGGTGAGCCTTTGCCGATGATGGTCTTGCAGCAGACCAGGGTCGGCTTGTCGGATTGCTTGGCGGCGGCGATCGCTGCGGACACGGCAGCCACGTCGTGGCCGTCCACGTTGCGGATCACGTTCCAGCCGTAGGATTCGAAGCGCTTCGGCGTATCGTCGGTGAACCAGCCTTCCACCTTGCCGTCGATCGAGATGCCGTTGTCGTCGTACAGGGCGATCAGCTTCTTCAGGCCCAGGGTGCCGGCCAGCGAGCATACCTCGTGCGAGATACCTTCCATCAGGCAGCCGTCGCCGATGAAGGCGTAGGTGTAGTGGTCGACCACGTCGAAGCCCGGCTTGTTGAATTCGTTCGCCAGCAGCCATTCAGCCAGCGCCATGCCGACTGCGTTGGCGATGCCCTGGCCCAGCGGACCGGTGGTGGTTTCCACGCCCGGGGTGATGTCGACTTCCGGGTGGCCCGGCGTCTTGGAGTGCAGCTGGCGGAAGTTCTTGATCTCTTCCATCGACAGGTCGTAGCCGCTCAGGTGCAGCAGCGCATAGTGCAGCATCGAGCCGTGGCCGTTGGACAGCAGGAAGCGGTCGCGGTTAGGCCAGGCCGGGTTGGCCGGGTTGTGGCGGTGGTGGCCGCTCCACAGGGCCACAGCGATTTCAGCCATGCCCATTGGCATGCCGGGGTGGCCGGAATTGGCCTTCTGAACAGCGTCCATTGCCAGCGCGCGGATCGCATTGGCCATTTTGGTGAAGGGGAGCGTAGGTTTCATCGTGGTGATTCGAAGAAGGTTGGAATTCTGTTGCGCTGCGGCGGCGGCCCGCCACTGAGCCCAATATTTTACCAGAGCGTGACACGAACGCTTAAAATTAGTGCATTTTCAAGAATTTAACCCATCCAGATGCCCCGTTTTCATGTCGCCCAGCCCCTCGCCATCGGCCTGATCCTCGATCTGCCGCAGGAAGTCGCCCACCATATCAATGTGGTGCGCATGGGGCCCGGAGACACGCTGACCCTGTTCAACGGCGAGGGCGGCGAGTACACGGCGGTGCTGACCGAGGTGCAGAAAAAGCGCGCCAGCGCGGAAATCAAGGTCTTCACGCCGCGCGAGGCGGAACTGCCGTACGCCATCACGCTGGCCCAGGCGCTGCCCGAAGCGAGCAAGATGGACTGGATCATCGAGAAGGCCGTGGAACTGGGCGTGGCGGCCGTGCAGCCGCTGGCGGCGCGGCGCTGCGTGGTGCGCCTGTCCGCCGAGCGCGCCGGGAAGAAGCTGGCGCACTGGCAAGGCGTGATCGTGTCCGCCTCCGAACAGAGTGGACGCAACCGCCTGACCCAGCTGGCCGAACCGATGGAATTCCGCGACTGGATCGCCCAGCACGACCTGCACAGGCGCGTGCTGCTGTCACCGCGCGCCACCGAATCGCTGGCCGACTGGGCGCGCCACCAGCCGCCGCAGGCCCTGACGATCATGGTCGGCCCTGAAGGCGGCTTCACCGACGAAGAGGAAGCGGAAGCCCTGCGCCAGGGCGCCCTGCCCCTGTCCATCGGCCCGCGCGTGCTGCGAACGGAAACGGCCGCTCTCGCGGCCGTTGCGGTGCTGAATGCCGCCTGGGGCGGCATGTAATTATTTGACCGTAGTCGGCTGCGGCGCACCCTGCGGCTCGCGCTGGCGTTCCTGCAGAATAGCCAGGCGGTGGCGGTCTGCCTCGATCCAGTCGGCCAGGCCTTTTCGCATCGCGACAGTGTAATTCTGGGTCGCCATCGCCCACTGGTTGTATTGGGCCACGACTTCCCGCGCCTGGCCGGCGCTCTCCGCCGCAATCGCCGCATCGGCCCGGTCCGCGGCGGCGCGCGCCTGCTGCAGCTCGCTCAGGCTCATCAGGCGTGCCAGGTCCTGCGGAATCGCCCGGGCCGTCAGCCCCTGGCCGAAGCGCTGGTAGCAAGCGTTCCAGGCATCAAACGCATCGCGCACGGCACGGATATCGCGCTTGGACTGGGCCTGCGTGCCCGGCGGGATCACCGGCTTCACGCAGCCATAGTCCGCCAGCGTCGTATGCCCGGCCCGGCGGCCGGCGGTAACGTCGACGATTTCCTGGCGCCGCGCCTCGCGCTGCTCCAGCGTATGCAGCGCAGCCGCCGCTGCGGGATGGCCGGCGGCCTGCGCCCGGCCCAGCCAGCGCTTCGCCAGCGCGTGGTCCTCCGGCACACCCTCGCCGAAGCCGACCATTTCGCCAACCATCAGCTGCGCTTCGGGATTGCCCGCAGCCGCCAGCTTGCCCAGCACATGGTGCGCAGTCGCAAAATCCTGCGCCTCCCAGGCCTTGATGCCGTCCGCCAGGTCGTCCGCTTGCGCCACGCCGGCCAGGATTGCCAGCGTTGTTGCCGCCATCATTTTCTTCATCACGATCTCCAGGTTGGATTGGCCGGTATGGTGGCCGGTATAGCACTGCATTTTGCTACGTGCGGCGTGGTCAGCGGCTTCCTCCGCTCATGACCTGCTTGTAGCGTTCAGTCAGCATGTCACGCTCGCGGTTGCGCTGCTCCAGGTCGTTCTTGGTTTTCTGCTGCATTGAAATGGTCCATTCCTTGGTGTTGAGCGCCCACTTGTCGTGGGCGGCCAGCACTTCGCGCGCCTGCCTGTCACCGTCGGCCGCGATGGCGGCATACGTCTTGTCCATGGCTGCACGCGCCTGCTGCAATTCGGACAGGCTCATCACCTTGGCCACGTCCTGCGGAATCGCCTTGCCGGCCGGCTGCACGGCCGTCAAGCCTTTGCCGAAGCGCTCATAGCACTCATTCCATGCATCCATGGTCGCCTTGACCGACTTGATGTCGTTCTGCGTGCGGCTCTCCTGCGGGAACACCGGCTTCACGCAGCCGTATTTTTCCAGCCTGACTTCGTCGCCCTTGTAGCCGCTGATGTAGTAAGCGATATCCTGCTTGTGGGCGCCGCGCTGCTTCAGGGTATTCAGCGACTCGGCCGCATCCTTGTGGCCACCGGCCTGCGCTTTGCGAATCCAGCTTTCCGCCTTGGCCGCGTCTTCCGGCACGCCTTCGCCAAAGCCGTACATCTCACCCACCATCAGCTGCGCTTCCGGATTGCCGGCCGCGGCTGCCTTGCCCAGCAGCTGATGGGCTTTGGCAAAGTCCTGCGCTTCCCATGCCTTGATGCCATCCGCCAGGTCATCCGCCAGTGCTGCACCGGCCGCGGCAGCCAGTGC
>DASWYX010000022.1:0-9856 GCA_036404755.1 Pseudoduganella sp. | reverse complement strand
GAGGCGCTTCAGCCGGCGATCTTGTTTTTGCCGTCTTGCGATACGCCGTTGTTCACGGACACACCCTCGAGGAACGCCGATTCGTTGGCGGTGGCGGTCAGGATGCTCTGGTCCTGCTTCAGCGACTGCATGCCGAAGATGGAGGAGTCGTAGGTGCCGCCGATGTTGATGTCGCCAACCTTGTAGTAGCTGGTGTTCATCTTCCAGCCGCCGCGTACGGCGGCCATTTCTTTGCTGCCCAGTTCTTCGGTGCGGGCCAGGTCTTTGATGATCAGGGTTTTCATGATGTTCTCCTTGGGCCTGGTTGGATTAGTGACGCACGATGACGTTCTTGCCGTCTTGCGAGACGTTGCTGTGCACGTCCACACCTTCCACGAAAGCTGATTCATTTGCCGTCGCAGTCACAACGGATTGTTTCTGCATCAGGTTCTGGACCGCGTTGATCGAGGAATCATAGTGCGGGGCGTAGCTGATGTCGCCGAACTCGTAGTACTTCGCGTTCATGCTCCAGCCGCCGCGCACTTCGGCCATCTTGGCGCAGTCGAGTTCTTCGGTACGTGGCAGGTCTTTGACGATCAGGGTTTTCATGGCAATGCTCCTTGGTGGTTTAGGTTGGTGAGGCAATCTGTTTGCGCTCACTGTCCTTACAGCAGAAAGCGTGCCAGTGGCAGTAGAATCGCTAAGCGCTTGATTTATAAGGCGCCCTGCAATGGGCGTGGCGTGAGCCGCAAAACCTGGTGGCGGGCGGCACCCGACAGATGTCGTAAAACTGTTCGTTCGCGCGCAACAGGCGAAAGTGGGCACAAAAAAAAACCGGCGGCACCCTGGAGTGCCGCCGGATCGATGATGAGGTGGTGAATGGTCAGCGTGCAGGCGGCGCCTTTGCCGTGCGCCCGCGCGACAGGTCGAACAGCTGAATACGTCGCACGACGGGCCGCGCAGCGCCAGGGCCGGCGCCGCGGAAGCGCGATCCCCCAACCAGGGCCCGCATTGCGGCGCGGTCGAGGTCAATGTTCTCCGGTAGATCCTTGATGACGATAGTAGCCATGGTTCGTCTCCTTCTGCAGAAATCCAATGTTTACGCAGTCCATCCCAGCCACATGATCATGGCTGGGATGGACCCGCTTGCCGCGCGGCGCAATGCTTCAGAAGTCGCCGTGGCTGGCGGCCCAGAACGCGGCCGCTTCCTTCACGTCGGGGCTCAGCCCGGCGGCGCCGATGATTGCGTTGTTATTCAACACATTAACGTCAATCTTCTGCATCTGGGCGAATTTCTGGTCCAGGTTCACGTTGACGTTGATATTTGGGATCATATTAGGACCCAGACTACCGCCACGTACAGACTGCATGGCGCGTTTGTCGAGTGCGGTGCTGTGCGCCAGATCACGAATTGCGATGGATGACATGATTTTTCTCCTGGTTCGAGGGTTTCGCGGGGACCGGTTGTGGCCCCCGCGATGCCGCAATTGTTAGCCGATGATGACGTTCTTGCCGTCCTGGTCCACATGGTTGCTGACGTGCAGGCCGGGGCCGATGAAGGCCGATTCGTTGGCCGTTGCCGTCACCACGCTTTGTTTCTGGCTCAGCTTCTGCACGGCGTCGATCGAGGAATCGTAGGTGCCGCCGATGTCGATGTCGCCCACCTTGTAGTAGGAAGTGTTCATCTTCCAGCCGCCGCGCACGGAGGCCATTTTGGCGCTGTCGAGTTCTTCGGTGCGGGCCAGGTCTTTGATGGTCAAGTTTTTCATGTTCGTTCTCCTAACTATAGTCAGTTCACTTGCGGACGATGACGTTCTTGCCGTCTTGCGCAACATCGCTGTGCACATCCACGCCTTCGAGGAAGGCCGACTGGTTGGCGGTAGCGGTCATCACTTCCTGGTCCTGGAACATGCTCTGCTTGCCGGTGATGGACGAGTCATAGGTCGGTGCGTAAGTGAAGTCGCCGGCCTTGAAATAGCTGGTGTTCATCTTCCAGCCGCCGCGCACGCCAGCCATGGCGGTGGTGCTCAGCTCTTCGGTACGGGCCAGATCTTTAATGGTCAGGGTTTTCATGATCGTTCTCCTTGAATATGATGGTGATTACTTTGCGATGATCAGGTTCTTGCCGTCTTGCGAAACGTGGCTGTTGACAGACACGCCTTCGACGAATGCGGAATTGTTCGCAGTAGCAGTCAACACCTCCTGGTCCTGGAACAGGTCCTGCTTGGCAGTGATGGACGAGTCGTAGTGCGGGGCGTAGGTGAAATCGCCGGCTTTGAAGTAGCTCGCGTTCATCTTCCAGCCGCCGCGCACGCCGGCCATGGCAGTGCTGCTCAGTTCTTCGGTACGGGCCAGGTCTTTGATAGTCAAGGTTTTCATGGTGTTGCTCCTGTCTGATGGTTTGGTTTGGGTTTGAGGCATTTCGTTTGCGCTCGATTACCATTTAGCGAAAGCCGTGCCAGGTGTGCGTAGGACTGGCAGCGGTGAGCTAAGTGCTTGAATTTGCGGGGCTTTGGTTCTGCACGACGTGCGCGGCTTAGGCAATGGACAAGGCGCGGCCGGCTTGGGTGTGGGGATGAGGCCAACAGCTGGCGAAAAGCTGTATGGCGTTCTACAACAGCTTCTACCGCTGGGGCTTGATCATCGATTGATTCATGCTAGGCTCCAATAAAAGGTTCATTTAAAACCATGGGAAGTCTCGCCCAAGCGATCCATCAGTTGCAGAGCGGCGCCTTGCAGCGTACGGAGTTCTTTGCCCAGCTCGATCGTGTGCTGGAGAAGGCTCCCGAGAGCGGCGGCCGCTTGCTTGAGGTATTGAGCGAAGAGAATGCGCGCGTGCCGCTGCAGGCGGATGTCTACACCGAGGTGCAGCGCCGTATCGAACGCCTGATCGCCGCGCGCCAGCGCATGGGCGGCGACGATACCTTCGTCCAGACCAAGCCGAGCGCCGTGCCGCCGCCCAGCGGCCCACCGTCGCGCCCGCCGACGATGCCGCCGCCGCCTTCGCCGCACGATCTGTCCGGCGCCGAACTGGAGCGCATGAAAGGCGTGGGCGACACGCTCAACGGCCGCTTCGTGCTGGAGGAGTGCATCGGCTTCGGCGGCATGGGTACGGTGTACAAGGCGCTGGACCTGCGCAAGCTGGAAGCGTCAGACCGCAAGCCGTATATCGCCATCAAGGTGCTGAACGTCCAGTTCCGCGGCCATCCCAAGTCGCTGATCGCCCTGCAGCGCGAGGCGCGCAAGGCGCAGGCGCTGGCGCATCCGAATATCGTTTCCGTGTACGACTTCGACCGCGATGGCGCGATGGTCTACCTGACCATGGAACTCCTGAGCGGCAAGCCATTGAGCCAGGTGCTGCGGGCGCCGGGCTTTACCGGCATGCCGTACCCGGACGTGGTGCGCATCGTCAATGGCATGGGCAATGCGCTGGCCTATGCGCACGGGCGCGGCTTCGTCCATTGCGATTTCAAGCCGGGCAATGTGTTCCTGATGGATTCGGGCGACGTCAAGGTGATCGACTTTGGCATCGCGCGCGTGTTCCAGAAAACGGAGGAGGATGTCGACGTCACCGTCTTCGATCCCGGCAGCCTGGGCGCGTTGACGCCAGCCTATGCCAGCCCGGAAATGCTGGAGCAGCGCGATCCCGATCCGCGCGACGATATCTATGCGTTGGCCTGCATCACTTATGAGTTGCTGACTGGACGACATCCGTTCAACCGCATGTCCGCCTTGCAGGCGCGCGGCGCCGGCATCAAGCCGCAGCGCCCGCCCAAGCTGGGCCGTGCGGAATGGCAGGCACTGAAATGCGGCCTGTCGCTGGAGCGTGCCGAGCGGACGCCGAGCGTGCAGCGCTTCCTGAGCGAATTTGGCGGTGGCAGCACCGTCACGCGCTACGGACCGGCGCTGGCGGCCGGGCTGGGCGTGGTCTTCGTAGGCGCCATGGCGCTGCTTGGCTGGCGCTTCTTCGGCCAGGACAAGCCGGCATCACCCCCGGCCGCAACGGCCCCCGAGGCAGTCCCCGCGCAAGAGGATACGGCCGCGGCATCGGCGCCTGCGACCAGGCCGGAACCGGAGGTCGCGCGGCCGGAAGCGCCGCCACCGCCTTTGCCGATGCCGACCTTCGCCTCGGTAGCGGCGCTGCTGGCCAAGGTTCCGTGCTCCGCGCTGATCCCCGCAGTCAATGGCCACGCGGTCGACGTGCAAGGCTTCCTGCCTAAGTCGGTCGGTCCCGAGCGCCTGACCGGGATGCTGAAGACTGTCGCGGGGGTGACGGACGTGAACCTGAAGGTACAACAGGTGGATGAAGGGAAGTGCCCCGTCATCAATACCTTCGCGCCATACTGGATCGCCCATCGCCGCGCGGGCGGCGGTGCGGCAATCCACCTGGCCGGCGCCAACGACAAGCTGGTGCTGACCGAGGGCGAATCGCTGATGGTGGACATCACGACCCCCGCCACGGAATCCTTCGTCTCCGTCGACTACTTCTCGCTGGACGGCGGCGTGGTCCACCTGCTGCCCAACCCGCGCGCCCGCGACAACCGCGCGCCGCCGCACTACAGCGCCACGGTCGGGAGTATGGGCGAGTGGGGCATAGGCAAACCGTTCGGGAATGAACTGGTGGTGCTGCTGACGACGCCCGTGCCGCTGTTCGACACCATGCGTCCCGTCTCCGAGCCGGGCAGCGCCTACCTGGGCGCCGTCGCGGCGCGGCTGGAGCAGATCCGCGCCAGGAACGGCGGCGAGAAGATCGCCGTCGACTTCCTGCAAATCAGTACCCAGGCCAAAAAGCGCTAGCGGGCTTACTTGACGTTGCGCGCCACGCGGAAGCCGTTCTGCGAGTGTCGTACGCTGGCGTCGTACTTGAAGCGGGTGGAAGCGACCATGTAGGCAGCCCCCTCGCGCCACGAGCCGCCACGGATCACGCGCACCGTGCAGGGCGGCGCTTCCCACGAGCGGCCGTCGGATGGCGCATCCTTGAACGAGGTGTGCCAGCAATCGGCCACCCATTCCCACACGCTGCCGCTGGTGTCGTGCAGGCCGTAGCCATTGGCGGCAAAGCTGCCCACATTGGCGGGCGCATCGCTGCTCCAGGGCTGGCCGCAATCCTTGCAGTTCGCCTTGCCGTTGGCCATCTGCTCGCCCCACCAGTAACGGCTGCCGGTGCCGCCGCGGGCGGCGTATTCCCATTCGGCTTCCGTGGGCAGGCGGTAGGCCTGGCCGGTCGTTGAGCTCAGCCATTTCAAGTATTGCTGTGCGTCATCCCAACTGACATCGCGGATCGGCGCATTGGCGTTGCTTCCAGCCGACAGTGCCACCTTCTGGCAGCCGCCGGCCTCCACGCAAGCGTTCCACTGTTGTACGGATACCTCAGTTTTGCCGATGGCGAAGGGCGCCTTGATCGTTACGGCGTGGGCCGGCTTCTCGCTTGGGTCGCTGCTGTTGCTGCCCATGGTGAACGAACCGGCCGGGATGGTGATCATGGCGGGGCAGGTTGGGCAGTCCTTGAATTCCGCGCCGGCGGCGGTAGCCGGACGGCCGGACCCCGCCGCGGCAGGCGCTGCCACCACGGCAGGCGCTTCCCTGGCTGGAGCGGGGCGTGCCGGTTCGCGGGCCGGCTCGCGCGCCGGCGCCGGCTTGGGCGGGGGCGTTGCGGGAGGCTCGGCCTGGGTTACGCTCTTGGCCGGTGCGGCGCGCAGGCGGGCGATGCGGGCCTCGGCCAGGGCGGCGAACCGGCCCTTCGGATAAGCCTTCAGGTAAGCCTCGTAGTCGCTGATATGGGTGCTGTCCTTGATGGATTCCCAGAAGGCGAGTTCGAATTGTTCGGCACTGTTCTTGGGGACGACGCCGGCAAGCTTGATGTCGGAAGTGTTGTTTTGCGCCTGGGCGGGGAGCGCCAGGGCTGGCAACGCCAATACGCAAACGACCAGAAGTTTCTGCCACATAAGCGGCCCCTCTTTCTTGCTGCGTTGGATGGGATATTGACCTTGCGATCCGAGTAATAGTGTGCCAGATTTAGATAGTGGAGTCTCCCCCTCAGTATACTTCGGCTGGAGGATTCAATCATGCGCAACGCTGTGTTGATCTGCCTGCTGTTAGCCTTGCAGTCCGGCGCGACGGCCGCTGACCCTTCCCCCGCGCCGGAAAACGCCGCGGTTTACTTCATCTGGCCCACCGACGGCACCGTGATCAACGGCGGCAAGTTCTGGGTGCGCATGGGGCTGCGCAATATGGGTGTGGCGCCCAAGGGCACGGGCGGTCCGAACACGGGCCACCACCACCTGTTGATCGATACCGATCCGCCGCCCATGACGGAGGCGATTCCCAACGACCGCAACCACCTGCACTTTGGCGCCGGCGAGACGGAAGCGCGCATCGAGCTGCCGCCCGGCCAGCACACGCTGCAGCTGCTGCTGGGGGATAAGGACCACATCCCGCACAACCCGCCGGTGCAGTCGAAGAAAATCACAATCACGGTGCGCTGATACGGCGCGCCACCTGCGCCATCGGAGGAGAAGACCATGCGCAAACTGTTCGCCGCCGCGGCCTTGATGGCCACCCTGGCCAGCGGATCGGCTTTCGCCGCCAACGCCGCCCCCAATGCCTACCTCTACATCGGCTGGCCCCAGGATGGCGCCGTCGTCCCGGCCGGCAAGCCCTTCAAGGTGTGGTTCGGCCTGCGCAATATGGGCGTGGCGCCCAAGGGCGTGGCCTTCAACAATACGGGCCACCACCATTTGCTGATCGATGCGGAGATGCCGCCCCCTGGCAAGGAAATCCCGTCCGACCGCAACCACCTGCATTTCGGCGCGGGCGAGACCGAGACCATGCTGGAGCTGCCGCCCGGGAAGCACACGCTGCAGCTGCTGATGGGGGACGAGAATCACGTGCCCCATTCGCCGCCGGTATCGTCGCGAAAGATCACCATCACCGTCAAGTGATGCAGCGCGAAAGTCCCCATGGAGCCCAATGCCATATTTCCCGAACCGGAAGCCCCGGTCAGGGCATATCTGGAGTGGCTGGGGACAGCATCCACCAAGCCGGGCGTGTTTCCGCTGCACGATGAAGTGGTGATCGGGCGCGACAAGCAGGATGCGCTGGGCGCGGACCAGTACCTGTGCATCCCGGAGCAGACCATCAGCCGGCGCCACGCCCGCATCCGGCGCCGCGGCGCGCGCTACCTGATCGAGGACCTGCACTCTCGCAACGGCACCTTCGTGCTGGGCGAGCGCCTGGCGCCCGGCGAGTGGCATGCGCTGCACGACGGGGACGAGCTGGCCCTGGCGTCGGCCCAGCTGGTCTTCCATTCCCTGCTGCTGCCCGAGCGCAACACCACGCCGACGCTGATCACGCGCTCCGTCGACGCCACCCAGTTCGCGCCGGCGCTCGATCCGGCCAGCGCCGCGCGCAGCGACCTGGAGAAGAGTGTGCAGCGCCTGCACGCGATGGCGCAGGCCAGCATCGCGCTGGGTGCGGTGACGGACCAGGCCACGCTGATCGAAAAGATCATGAATTTCATTTTCGACCTGTTCCCGGCGGCGGAGCGGGCCTTCATCATGTTGCGCAACAAGGAGCGCGATCCGCCGGCGCCGGTGGCGGCCCGGCTGCGCGATGGGCAGACGATCGATCCCTCCGAAGTGCGCATTTCCTACACCATCGTCGATGAAGTGCTGCACCGCAAGCGCGCCATCCTGTCGGTGGACACACTGTCCGACCGCCACTTCGCTTCGCACGCATCCATCATCGCGCAGGAGATCCGCAGCGTGATGTGCGTGCCCCTGATCCTGGGTGACGACGTGCTGGGCCTGATCCAGGTGGACACTTCCTCCGACCCGCACGCCTTCCAGGAAGCGGACCTGGAAATTCTCACCGGCGTCTGTGCGGAAACCGCGGTCGCGCTGAAGAACTTCCAGCTCTATTCGGAAATCCGGGGGCTGCTGGACGGCTTTGTCTGCGCCTCCGTGCAGGCAATCGAGGAGCGCGATCCCGTGACGGCCGGCCATTCCTTCCGCGTGGCGCGCTATGCGGAAAACCTGGCCATTGCCGTCGCCGCCACGGATGAACCGGCGCTGCGCAATTCCGCGTTCACGCCGGCCCAGATCCGCGAAATCCGCTACGCCGCGCTGCTGCACGATTTCGGCAAGGTCGGGGTGCGCGAGCACGTGCTGCGCAAGGAGAAGAAGCTGCACCATGCGGACATGCGCCTGCTGGAACAGCGTTTCCGCTATGCGCGCGCCTGCTTCGAGCGGCAAGCCTGGCGCGACCTGGCCGAGCGTCATCTGTTGGGCGAGCTCAGCCTGGCTGCCTTCCGCGCCGAGCGCGACCGCATCAAGGCCGAACTGGGCGAGGAGGGCGCGCGCCTGGAAGCCTTCCTGGATATCATCCGGCGCGCCAACGAGCCATCCGTCTCGCATACGGAACCGTTGTCGGAACTGCAGGCGATCCGCTGCCATCCCTGCCACGGCACGGACGAGCCCGGTTTCCAGCTGCTGAGCGAGGCGGAAATGACGGCGCTCTCCATCACCAAGGGCTGCCTGACGCCGGATGAACGGCGGCAGATCGAAACCCACGTTGCCGATACCTATGCCTTCCTGATCCTGATACCATGGACGCGTGAACTGGCCGGCGTGCCCGCCATCGCGCACGGTCACCACGAGAAGCTGGACGGGTCGGGCTATCCGATGGGCTTGTGCGGCAGCCAGATCAGCCTTCAGACCCGTATCCTGACGATCAGTGATATCTACGATGCACTGACGGCGCGCGACCGCCCCTACAAGCAGGCGATCCCGCCGGAACGCGCACTGGACCTGATCGCCGAAGAATGCCGCGCGGGGCACCTGGACACGGCGCTGTTCAAGGTGTTCGTCGACTCGAAGAGTTGGGAAACGCGTAGCGCCGCATGAAGGGCCGGCATCATGAATATTTCTACCGCCATCAATCACCGGACATTGGCCGCGGCCGCCGCCATGCTGCTATGCGCCTGCGCCGATGTCAGCCAGAAGCCCTACCAGCGGCCGGAGATGCCGGCCAAGGGCGCCTGGTCCAGCCAGAAGGATTTGCCGCTGGCGCCGGCCCGCATCATCGAACAGGACTGGTGGAAGCAGTTCCGTGATCCCTACCTGGACGCACTGGTGGACCGGGCCCTGGGCCAGAATTTCGACCTGAAGATCCTGGCCGCCCGCACCGGGGTGGCCAAGGCGCAGATCGAGGAAGCCCGCGCCGGCGCCTTGCCGACCCTGGATGCGGGCGCCGGGGCCAGCTTCGATAAGAGCACGGGCCAGAAGTTCAGCAAGCAGTTCAACCTGGGCACCCAGGTCAACTGGGATATCGATATCTGGGGCAAGGTGGCAAAAGGCGTGGATGCTCAGACGGCCGAATTCAGCGCGTCGGAAGCCGACTGGCGCGCGGGCTACCTGACGCTGGTGTCCGATGTGTCGACCACCTATTTCCAGATCCTGCAGTTCGACGAGCAAATCCGGCAGCAGGAACAGGCGCTGGCCAAGAACAAGCAAATCCTCGCCACTTACGATGCGATGCTGCAGAACGGCCTGGTGCCGGAAACGCGCGTGCTGCAGCAGCGGGCGGAAATCAACCGCATGAGCAAGGACCTGATCGAGCTGGCACGCCTGCGCGCCGTAGCCGCGAACGCGCTCGCGACTTTGCTGGGCACGCCGGCGGGAGAGTTCAAGGTGCCGCCAGGCTCCCTGCGCCAGCGCGTCAGCCTGCCGGAAGTGCCGGAGGGATTGCCGTCCGACCTGCTGAAACGGCGGCCGGACATTGTGGCCGCGGAATACCGCGTGCTGGTGGCCTATAACCTGGTGGGCCAGGCCAAGCTGGCGCAGCTGCCTTCCGTCAGCATGACGGGACACGGCGGCAC